>DATAQP010000519.1:0-15731 GCA_036264595.1 Allostellaceae bacterium | reverse complement strand
GACGAGGGTCAGCGTGGTGGCGAGCAGCGGTGGTCGCAAATCGACTTCGGCGCCTCGCGCGTAGTTGTCGCGCACGATTCCATCAGGCAGCCGGTCGAGCGCCGCGATGGATTGGACGGCGCTCGACAGATTCAAGGCGTGGCGGGCATCGAGCGCGCCGTAATAACCCGGCGGCTGGCTCGACGAGGCGACCGCGCTGGCGAAATCCTTGCCGGCGATTGGCCGGATGTTCGGCGGCGCCTTGTGCAGCCGGCCGTAGCCGTCGAGCGTCTCGAGCGGCGGCAGCGGCGCATCGCCGGCGCCGGCGACGCCCTGGCTCAGGCCGACGATGCGCCGCAGCATCTCGACGAAGAGGCCCGACAGCGCCAGATTGGACCATGCCGGGCTCCCGGTCGTATGAACGAGCACCAGCCAGCCTTGGCCGCGCCGCTCGCCGGTGACCAGCGGCGTGCCGTCGCTCAGCCGTGCCCAGGTCTTACTGGCGAGATCGAGCGACGGCTCGGCGAGGACCTGGCGGGAAATCGTGACGTCGTCGGGGATTGCCAGCCCGGCGAAGGGGCTGTCACCGGCAAAGGGGGCGAGCCGCGCCGGTTGCTCCCAGGAGAGCGCACCGCCGATCGTCCGACCGCCCCGGCGCAGCGTGACAGGCAATAGGTCGTCGCTGCTTTCGGCCAGGTCCGGGCCGGCGAAGCGTAGCAGCACGCCACCCGCCTCCATCCATTTGACCAGCGCGTCATGATCGGCGCGCGCTCCCGGCGCGGAGTCGGCGAGGACCAGCATGGCAACCTCGCGCTGCAGCAAATCACCGATCTCGCCGCGTCTGACCTCGCTGAACGGGTTGAGCGCGCGCTCGAGATAATAGGTTCCGGTGAGCAGTGGCTGCGCGGCTTCGCCGGCCCGCGCCGCGACGATGCCGACGGGACGGCGGCGCCAGCGCTCGTCGAGCAGCAGCACGGCGCCGGCCGAGGCTTCGCCCTCGATCTCGGCGCGTGTCGCCTGATTGCGCAGCTCGCCCGGCATCGCCAGCTTGACATCGGCATCGCGCTGGCCGGCGGCGAGCTGCGTGCTCTCGCGGGCGAGCAGTCTGCCGTCCTCGCCGCTGACCCGCACCGTATACTGTGCCGGCCCTAAGCCGCTGGCACGATGCACGGCAACGGTGAGGTCGGCATTCTCCTGTTGCGACGGACCGATGAGCCGGGCCAGCGCTTCGGTGGGGTCGGTCACGACGCGCAAATTGCCAGAATGTTCCAACCCTTCGGCGAAAGCGTAGGCGTCGTCGCTCGCCAGACCGTCGCTCAGCCAGACGACATTGGCGGCGCCCTCCATGGCGATCTTGTCGAGCCGGGCCAACGCGCCGGCGCGCTCTGTCGGCCAGGGCAGGGGGACCAGCGTCTCGAGCGCGGCGCGCGCATCGGCGGCGCGAAGCACCGGGAGCGGCCGCGGCGCTTCCGCGCCAGGCAGCGGCGCGGTGTCGAGCAGGAGAACCCGCCGATCCTCGCGCTCGGCCTGGTCGACAAGCTCGCGCATGACGCGTTGCCGTGCCGGCCAGTCATGCGCGGCGCCCCAGCCATTGTCGACGACGAGCAGCAGCGGGCCGTTGGCGGCGAGCCGGGCGCTCGGATTGAGCAGCGGATGTGCGAGAGCAAGGATGATCAGCGCGGTGAGCGCCATGCGCAGAAGGATCAGCCAGAGCGGCGTGTGCGCCGGCGTTTCCTCGCGCGGCACCAGGCCCAACAGGAGCCTGATCGCGGGAAACCGCAGCCGGCGTGGTGCTGGCGGGGTCACTCGCAAAAGCCACCACAGCACGGGCAGGACGGCCAGCGCGGCGAGCAGCCAGGGCGAGGCGAAGGCGAGGGTGCCGAGCGATAGCATGCCGGCTCAATCTCCCGTCAGGCGAGCGAGCGCCGCGTAGAGCGCGAGCAGGGCGGTATGCGGCGGCCGGTCGGTGCGGTGGGTAGCAAAGCTCCAGCCGACCGGGCGGACGATCGTCGCCAGCCCGTCGCGATGCGCGGCGAGGCGCGCGGTGTATTGCTCGCGCACCGTCTCGACGCGGCTGATCAGGACATCGTCGCTCTCCTCGATGCCCTCGAAGCGCACGCGGCCGTCGAACGGCAAGGTCTCCTCTGCTGGATCAAGGATCTGCAGGAGATAGCCGTGCAGCCCGGCCGCGGCGAAGCGCGTGACCGTCTGATGGATCGCATCGAGGGGCGACAGGAAATCGCCGATCAGCACGATCTGAGCATGGCGCGGCAATGCCTCGAAGCTGGGGAGACTGGCCGAGGCGCCCTGATCGGTGGGGCGATCGATGAGGGCGGCGATGCGGTTGAGTGCGACGCGGCCGCTCAGCGGCGGAGCACCGGTGCCCAGCAGGCTGACGCGCTCGCCGCCGCGGATGAGCAGCGCGGTGAGCGCGACGACGAGCAGATCAGCGCGCGCCAGCTTGCTCGGCAGTGCCGGGCTTGAGGACCATGCCATGGATGCGGAGGCGTCGCGCCAGAGATAGATGCTCTGCGCTGCCTCCCATTCGGTTTCCCGCACGTAGAGGCGCTGCGACTTGGCGCTCTCGCGCCAGTCGATGCGCTGTGCCGCGTCGCCAGGCTCGTATTGGCGGAACTGCCAGAAGCTCTCGCCCTGGCCGACGCGACGCCTGCCGTGCACGCCCTGCGCCACCGTCGTCGCCACGCGCTCGGCAGCGACCAGCAGCGGCGGCAGCGCGGCGGCAAGCGCCTCGCCGCGATGCTGGACGCTGGTGGCTTCGGCCATCAGCGCGGCGATCCGGTGTTGCTGCGGCGTGCGGCGGTGAACCGAGTCATTGCAGGCGCATCGCCAGCCGGCCGATGATATCGGACAGGGTGATGCCGTCGGCGCGTGCCGCGAAATTCAGCGCCATGCGATGGCGGAGCACCGGGGCGGCAAGCGCCAGCACGTCGTCGACCGATGGGGCGAGCCGATTCTCCAGCAGGGCGCGCGCCCGGCAGGCCAGCATCAGCGCCTGGCTGGCGCGCGGACCGGGTCCCCATGCGACGTGCTTCTGCGCTTCCGGCACGTCGCTCGTGTCGGGCCGGCCGGCGCGTACCAGCGCGAGGATCGCCTCGACGACGCTTTCGCCGACCGGGATGCGGCGGACCAGGCGCTGCGCATGCAGCAGCTCTGGCGCGGTCATCACCGCCACTGCCTTCTCTTCGACGATGCCTGTGGTCGCGATCAGCATGCGGCGCTCGGCGTCGAGATCGGGATAGCCGACGTCGATCTGCAGCAGGAAACGGTCGAGCTGCGCTTCGGGGAGCGGGTAGGTGCCCTCTTGCTCGAGCGGATTCTGCGTCGCCAGCACGTGGAACGGCCGCGGCAGCGGATGGTATTGTCCGGCGACCGAGACGCGCCCCTCCTGCATTGCCTGCAACAGCGCGGACTGGGTGCGCGGGCTGGCGCGGTTGATCTCGTCGGCCATCAGCAATTGGCAGAAGACCGGGCCGGGAATGAAGCGGAAGGAACGCCGGCCGCTCTCGCTCTCCTCGAGCACCTCCGAGCCGATGATGTCTGCCGGCATGAGGTCGGGCGTACATTGGATGCGCTTGTCATCCAGACCGAGGATGGTGCCGAGCGTCTCGACCAGCCGCGTCTTGGCGAGGCCGGGAACGCCGATGAGCAGCGCATGGCCGCCGGCCAGCAGCGTGATCAGCGCTTGATCGACGACCTCGCGCTGACCGAAAATGACGCGGCCGATGCGCTCGCGGACGAGCGCAAGGCGAACGCCCAGCGTCTCGACATCGGTGAGAAGCTGGTCGGCATCGTCTGGTACCGGCGATAGGGTTTCGCTACTGGTGGTCACGAGATCGGATTCCTTTCCAATGAACCGAAGCTTCGTCCGATGAGCGAGACGGATAAACCGCCCCACGCGGCATCGTCGCCTAGAGATAGAACGGGTTGCGGCGAATTTCCCATTCACATCGCGCGCAACGGCACATGGTGGCATGAGGGCTCGCCGATCCGCCGGCTGCCTCTGGTCAAGCTCTTCGCCTCGGTGTTGCGCCGTGCCGAGGACGGCTCGTTCCAACTGGTCACCCCGGCCGAGCGCGGCCGCATCACGGTCGAGGACGCGCCCTTCATCGCCGTCGAATTGACGGTCGCGGGTGAGGGGCGGGACCAGGTGCTGACATTCCGCACGAATGTCGATGATAGCGTATCGGCGGGCGAGGACCACCCGATTCGTATTTGGACGGACGAAGTGACGCAGGCGCCCAATCCCTATATCCTCGTGAAACCAGGTCTGGAGGCGCGTCTGACGCGCGCCGTATTCTATCAACTTGTCGAGAGCGGCAGGGAGGAGCGGGTCGGTCAAGCGACCCAGTTCGGGGTATGGAGCCAAGGCAAATTCTTCCCGCTCGGGGACACCGGCGAGAGCGCCTGACGCGCGATCTCGTACTGGCGCGCTTCGCCGAGCAGCAGCCAATCGGTCGGCGCGGCTCCAACCTAGCGGCGACCTACGGCTTGCGCGGCGATCATTCGCTGAAGTCCGGCATCTTGCCCCCGAGCACCGGTCCGACAGGCAGCGGCCTGACGGGCGCCGCGGTTCTCGTGCCTCTCGTCGACCATCCGACCGGCCTGACGGTGTTGCTCACCCAGCGTACGGCACACCTTACCGATCATGCCGGGCAGATCTCGTTTCCGGGCGGCCGCATCGAGCCGAGCGACGAGCATCCGGTCGCCGCGGCTTTGCGCGAGGCGGAGGAGGAGGTTGGCCTGCCGGCGAGCCATGTCGACATCGTCGGCCGGCTGGACACCTATGTCACCGGCACGGGGTTCGAAATCGTTCCGGTCGTCGCCCTGGTACGGCCGCCTTATCCGCTGCGGCGCGATCCATTCGAAGTGGCGGAGGTCTTCGAGGTGCCGCTCGATTTCCTCGTCGACCCGGATAATCTGCAGCGCGGCAGCCGTGAATGGCAGGGCACGACGCGCTTCTTCTTCGCGCTGCCTTATGAGGATCGCTACATCTGGGGCGCGACTGCGGGTATTCTGGTCAACCTCGCCGAAGTGCTGGCGCCGGAGCTTGCCGGCGGTCGCCCGCAGACCGATTTCTAGATACTGTAGGACCATGGCGCGAGCCGCCCCGGCGCGATCGCGACGACCCGGTCGCGCCCGATGAGGTGAACGCGGAAACCGTCCGGGAACAACCGGGCGCTGGCAGGATCGAAGACATCGAGCCCACCGGCGAAGGCGCCGAAAGCCGGCAGCACGAGGCGGCGCCCGTCGCTGACGAAACAGCGCCCAGTCAGCCGCCCGCAGGCGTACGGTGGCTGGGGGATGAAAATGCCCGCTGATCTCGCCGCTCGGGGTGCCGCGCGCGGCCCGATGCCGGAAGACGAGGCCGCCGATTGCCAATTCATCGACAATGCAGCCGCCGAGATGGGCGGGGGGCGCCGGGTCACGGTTGCCGGCGATCCATACCCAATCATGCATGCCGACGAGGCGGGCGAGGAGAGCGGCGTCGGCCGCGCTCAGCCGGTCCCCGGCTGCGCCATCGTGGAAGCTGTCGCCAAGGCAGATGACGGTTTCCGCGCGCTGGTGATGCAGCAGCAAGGCGAGCCGCTCGAGGCTGGTGCGAGTGTCATAAGGCGGCAGCAAGGCGCCATGCCGGGCGAAGCTGGACCCCTTTTCGAGGTGGAGGTCGGCGACGATGACGGTGCGGCGGCTCGCCCAGACCAGCGCGCCGCTCGCGTCGGCGGCCCAGGTCGCCGCCGTTGAGTGCGATCGTCGAGACGGAACGGGTCCTGGTTGCTAGTTCGTCACGCGTCATCGCGCAAGGTGATACGCCATGCGCGACGACGACGGGACAGAAAAATGCCCGACGCCGAGGCACCGGGCACGACGACGCGGCCTATTCTGCTGCCGTGGCGTGAAGATTCGTTTCGCGGGTCTGCTTCTCGCGAGCTTGCTGCTGCAGCGTCGTGAAGCTGTCGAGCACGCTGCGGGCACCGAGATCGGCGATCTTCTGTGCCTCGCTGACATAGTCCTGGACGATCGACCGCGTATAGGTCGCCTGCAGGTTGAGCGCCTCGTTGAAGCTCGACGACTGCGCGAGCGCCTTGCTCATCTCGAGGCCGCGGTCGAAGCGGGTCTTGCCGAATTCGAGTATCTCGCTGCTGACCGCCATCCAGCCCTCGAGCAGCCGGTTGCTGGCTTGGAAAAGCGGGTCGAGCGTCGTCAGGGCGGCGGCGCCGAAAGCCGCCTCTTGCGCACCGAGGTCTAAAGTCCGCTTGGATTTCGCCTCTTCCAGTTTCGCCATGGGTCACCCCTTCCTAAAGGCCAATTCGGGGAAGCGCGCTTGAGCTCTTCGCGCTCAAGTCGTCGCAGTCTCAAAATTATGCTTCTCCTAGAGATGCGGCAATGGAACTTTTTGGGTTTTTTAATATGACGATAAGAGCGCAGTGCGAGAATTTAATCCCAAAGTATATCGACCGTTTGGATACTCAACGTAACGGCAACCGGGCCTGCGCGCTCCCGGCCGTCGCCTCCTCGATCAGCTCTGCCGCCGCTTCGTCGAGCAAGGATCGGCAGGCCCAGCTCGGCGATCGGCGTCTCCAGGTTGCGGTGGATATCGACGGCGAGCGCCTTGAGCGGCGAGATATATAGAGTGTATGAAGCCATTCGCCGGGCGCCGCACTCAGCTCGACCAGGCTGGGCAGGAAGCCGGCAGCGTCTTGCAACCACCGGTCGGCGCGACGAGGAGCGTCGACTGGCCGTTGCGCACCGCCGCCAGCATGGCGATCTGGTGGCGATGCGGCGACCAGCCGCGGGCGGCGAACCAGGCGACGAAATTGGGGGGAAGGAGGTCGATCTCGAGCGGCGAATCCACGACGCGCATGATATGGCGAAGCGGGCGCCGCAACGCCAGCCCGGCCTCCGCCCCAAATGACCCCGAGATGGGAAACCGCCGCCGGTGCGTTAACCCTGCGGAAGCGACAGGGTGAATTGTGCGCGACGATCAGCCAACCGGGCAGGCGAGCCCGTTCATCGACACGTACATCCCGGCGCGGCTCGACCGCCTGCCGTGGAGCCGCTTCCATTGGCTCGTCGTCGTCGCCCTGGGCGTCACCTGGATCCTCGACGGGCTCGAGGTCACCCTCGCAGGTGCGGTCGCCGCAGCGCTGCAGGAAAGCCCGACGCTGCGCCTGGACTCGACCGAAATCGGCGCCGCCGCCAGCGCCTACCTGCTCGGCGCGATCGGCGGCGCCGTCTTTTTCGGCTGGCTGACCGATCGCTGGGGCCGCAAGCGGCTCTTCACCATCACGCTCGGCCTATATCTTGTGGCCACGGCGGCCACCGCGTTGTCATGGAATTTCTGGAGTTTCGCGCTGTTCCGTTTCCTGACCGGCGCCGGCATAGGTGGCGAGGGCACGGCGATCAACTCGGCGATCCAGGAGCTGATCCCGGCGCGCTATCGCGGGCGTACCGACATCATCATCAACGGCAGCTTCTGGATCGGCGCCGCGCTCGGCGCCGCCAGCACGTTGATCCTGCTCGATCCCGCGCTGTTGCCGCCGGATTTGGGGTGGCGCGTCGCCTTCGGGACCGGCGCAGTGCTCGGCCTCTTCATTCTTTTCCTGCGTCGCTTCGTGCCCGAGAGCCCGCGCTGGCTGATGATCCATGGGCGGATTGAGGAGGCGAACCTCATCGTCGACGAGATCGAGCAGCGCGTCGTCGCCGGGAGCGATGTCGTCGTGCTGGCGCCGGCAGTCGGGAGGCTGAGGGTCAGCGGGCGCGGCCATGCCGGCTTGGCCGCCGTGCTGAGCACCTTGTTCACGACACACCGCCAGCGCACCGTGCTGGGGCTGGTGCTGATCACCGCACAAGCCTTCTTCTACAACGCGATCTTCTTCACCTATGCGCTCATCCTGACGCGTTTCTACGACGTTCCCTCGGCGCATATCGGGCGCTACATACTGCCCTTCGCGCTCGGCAATTTCTGCGGGCCGCTGCTCCTCGGCCATCTATTCGACACGCTCGGCCGCAAGACGATGATCGCCGCCACCTACGCGCTGTCGGGCGTTCTGTTGGCGCTGACCGCATGGCTCTTCGCCCTCGGGCTGCTCGATGCGACGACGCAGACGATCGCTTGGACGATAATCTTCTTCTTCGCCTCGTCGGCGGCAAGCTCCGCCTATCTCACCGTCAGCGAGATTTTCCCGCTCGAGATCCGCGCGCTCGCTATCGCCCTGTTCTACGCCATGGGCACGCTGCTCGGCGGCGTCGTCGCGCCCTCGCTGTTCGGCTGGCTGATCGAGACCGGCGCGCGATCCTATATCGTCGGCGGCTATCTCGTCGCCGCGATGTTGATGGTCGGTGCGGCGATCGTCGAGCTCGTCATCGGCGTCGCGGCCGAGCGCCGGCCGCTCGAATCGATTGCCGCTCCGCTCTCGCAGCTTGAAGCCGCGCAAGACCACCGCGCGCTGTAGTTTTCCTGCCGCAGCCACTATATCAGCGTCATGCATGCATTGACGCCCAAGCCGCAGGATTGGCTGAAGACCTGGAAGGGACTCTATTGCGAGCCCGGCGGCTTCCATATCGATCCGACCGGGCCCGTCGACCGGGCCGTCATCACCCATGGCCACGGCGACCACGCACGACCCAATCATCGCCATGTGCTGGCGACGGCGGAGACGCTCGCCATCATGTGCACGCGCTTCGGCGAAGAGGCCGGCGAGGAGATGCAGAGCGCCGCCTATGGCGAGCGCGTCCGCATCGGCGATGTCGACGTCACGCTGGTTCCCGCCGGCCATATCCTGGGCAGTGCGCAGATCGTGCTCGACTACCGCGGCAGTCGGGTCGTCGTCTCCGGCGACTACAAGCGGCGTCCGGATGCGACCTGTGCCGCCTTCGTGGCGCAGCAATGCGATGTCTTCGTCACCGAGCGACCTTCGGCCTGCCGGTCTTCCGCCATCCTCCGGACGCGCATGAGATCGGCAAGCTGCTACACTCGCTGCGCCTATTTCCCGAGCGCTGCCATCTGATAGGCGTCGATGCTCTCGGCAAGTGCCAGCGCGTTCTCGCCATGTTGCGCCGTCACGGTTATGACGAGCCGGTCTATCTGCATGGCGCGCTGCTCGCGCTGTGCGAGCTCTACCGCGCACACGGCGTCGATCTCGGCCCGGTGCTGCCTTGTGCGGGAGTACCGCGCGATACGCTCAAAGGGCGCATCGTGCTGGCGCCGCCGAGCGCAACCAACGATCGCTGGGCGCGCAAGCTGCCCGATGTCGTCGTCGGCATGGCGTCGGGCTGGATGCGGGTGCGCCAGCGCGCGAAGGCACGCGGCATCGAGCTGCCGCTGGTCATCTCCGACCACGCCGACTGGGGCGAGCTGACCGCCACCATGGACGATGTCGGGGCCGGCGAGATCTGGGTGACGCATGGCCGCGAGGAGGCGCTCATCCTCCAGGCGGAGCGCAAGGGGTTGCTTGCCCGCGCCCTCTCGACCGTCGGCTTCGAGGAGGAGGATTTATGGTGATGCGGGTAGTGCGGCGGCAATGTCCTTCGGCAGCCATGGGACGACGGTAGCGGCCGAGCCATGTCGTTTTCCCCATCCGCCGACCTTGCCCAAGCGCGGGATATCGCCGCGCGCAGCTCGATGGAGGCTTTTGCCGAGCTCCTCGAGGCGCTCGTCTTCACGCCGTCGCGCAACGGCAAGCTGCGACTGATGACCGCATTTTTCGCCGCCACGCCCGACCCCGAGCGCGGCTGGGCGCTCGCCGCCTTGACCGGCGAGCTCGGCTTCCGCGAGGCCAAGGCATCGCAGATCCGCGATCTTGCGATGTCGCGCGTCGATCCCGAGCTCTTCGGCTGGTCCTACGATTTCGTCGGCGATCTGGCGGAGACCGTCTCGCTGATCTGGCCGCGGCGCCCCGGCGCCAACCGCGTGCCGGATCTCAGCGAGATCGTCGAGGGGTTGGCAACGACGACGCGCGCCACCGTCGGCGCTCTCCTCGAGGGGTGGCTCGATGCGCTCGATGAGACCGGCCGCTGGGCGCTGCTGAAGCTCGTCACATCGGGCCTGCGCGTCGGCGTCTCGGCGCGGCTGGCCAAGGCGGCGCTCGCCGAGCTCGGCGGGATAGCTATCGAGGAGATCGAATCGGTATGGCACGGGCTCGATCCGCCCCACGGCGATCTCTTCGCCTGGCTCGAGCGGCGGAGCGGCCGGCCGGAGATCGGTGAACGGCCGGCCTTCCATCCGATCATGCTCGCCAATCCGCTGGAGATCGAGGATCTCGTCGCGCTCGATCCCGCCGCCTATAGCGCCGAATGGAAATGGGACGGTATCCGCGTCCAACTCGTCGGGCGCGGCGGTGAGCGTCGCCTCTATTCGCGTTCCGCCGACGATATCAGCGCCGCCTTCCCCGACATCACCGCGCTGATCGGCGAGGATGTCGTGCTCGACGGCGAGCTCCTCGTCCTGCGCGATGGCGATGTCGCGCCGTTCAACGATCTGCAGCAGCGGCTCAACCGCAGGGTGGTGACATCCGCCATGCTGCGTGACTATCCCGCCTGGGTGCGGCTCTACGATATCCTCTCGCTCGGCAGCGAGGATCTGCGGAGCCTGCCCTTCGTTGCGCGTCGGCGGCGGCTCGACGAATGGTACGGCGCGGCGCCGCGCCCGCGCTTCGATCTCTCGCCGCTGATCGAATTCACCAGCTGGAACGAGCTCGAGGCGCTGCGCGAGGGGGCAAGGGCGCGCGCCATCGAGGGGCTGATGCTCCAGCGGGCGGATTCGCCCTACATTTCCGGCCGGCCGAAGGGTCCGTGGTTCAAGTGGAAGCGCGGCGCGCTCACTGTCGATACCGTGCTGATGTATGCCCAGCGCGGTCACGGCAAGCGTTCGTCCTTCTATTCCGATTACACGTTCGGCGCCTGGCGCGACGAGGTGCTGGTGCCGGTCGGCAAGGCCTATTCAGGCTTCACCGACGAGGAGCTTTTCCGGCTCGACAAATGGGTCCGTCATCACACGGTCAACCGGTACGGCCCCGTCTGCGAGGTCGAGCCGGGCTTGGTGCTCGAGATCGCCTTCGACAGCGTGCACCGCTCGACGCGGCACAAATCGGGTCTCGCCATGCGTTTCCCGCGGGTGTATCGCATTCGCTGGGACAAGCCCTGTCGCGAGGCGGATACAATGGCGGCGCTGGAGAAGCTGATAACGTGAGCGGCATTTGCGCTATGATGCAGGGCTAAGAAAGGGGCATCGCCATGAAGCTGACCGATTTCGCCGCGCTAACCTTCGATTGCTACGGTACGCTGATCGATTGGGAGAGCGGCATGCTGGCCGCTTTGCGCCCGTCTTTCACTCAGCGTCGGCCCGATCTTGCCGACGAGGCTCTGCTCGAAGCGCATGGGCGGATCGAGGCGGAGATGGAGGCCAAGCATCCCAAGATGCTCTACAGCGAGATCCTGCGGCGGACCTATCTGGCCCTCGCCACGGAATGCGGCATCGCGGCGGACGAGGCTGCAGCGGCGCGCTATGCCGCTTCCTTGCGCGACTGGCCGGCCTTCCCCGATACGCCGGCGGCGCTGCAGTATCTCAAGCGCCACTACAAGCTCGTCATTCTGTCGAATGTCGATCGCGCGTCGTTCCGCTTTTCGCTGCCCAAGCTCGGTGTCGAGTTCGACGCCGTGCTGACGGCGGAGGAAATCGGCTCCTACAAGCCGGATCGGCGCAATTTTCACTACATGATCGACAAGCTCGCCGAGATGGGCGTGGCGAAGGAGCGCATCCTGCACACGGCACAGAGCCTGTTTCACGATCATGTGCCGGCCAAGGAGCTTGGCTTGGCGACGGCGTGGATCAACCGCCGCCACGACAAATCCGGTCCCGGTGCGACCAAGGCGACCGGACCGGTGGAGCCCGATTTTGTCGCCAACAGCATGGCCGCGTTCGTCGCCCAGCATGAGGCCTTGAAGCGGGCATGAGCGAAGCCGCACAGCGCGGCCTGCTGCTCGATCGCGACGGTGTCATCAATCACGACACCGGCTATGTCGGCCGCATTGCCGATTGCCGTTTCGTCGATGGCATTTTCACGCTGACGCGGGAATTCGCCGCGCGCGGCTTCACCATCGTCATCGTCACCAACCAATCGGGCATCGGCCGCGGCTATTACAGCGAGGCCGATTTCGCCGAGTTGATGGGCTGGATGCGCGGCGAGTTCGCACGGCAGGGTGTCGAGATCGCCGCGGTCTATCATTGCCCCGACCATCCGACTGAGGGGCTCGGCGCCTACCGCCGCGACAATCCCTGGCGCAAGCCCGCACCGGGCATGTTCCTGCAGGCCGCAGCCGATCTCTCGCTCGACATGGCGGGCTCGTGGACGATCGGCGACAAGCCGAGCGACATCGTGGCGGGACGCGCCGCCGGCATCGGTACGCTCGTGCTGCTCGACCCGACAAGCGCAGCCGCCCGGCAGGACGGCGATCTCTGGGTCGTACCAGACCTCGCCGCGGTCACAGAGTTGTTGCATTCGACCGCGCCAGGATGAATTCTCCCGTCGGAGCGAGGCATAATCGCTCGGCTTCCCTGTATTACCGCTGGAACATAGTAATATGACGACGAAACGTGCGCTGATCGCCGGCATCACCGGCCAGGATGGCGCCTACTTGACGGAATTCCTGCTCGCCAAGGGATATGAGGTACACGGGCTGCTACGCCGCGCCAGCTCGTTCAATACGGAGCGCCTCGATCATATTTACCATGATCCGCATTTGGCGGGCCCGTCGCTCCGCTTGCATTACGGTGATCTCAGCGACGGCACCGGGCTGCGCCGCGTACTCGAAAAGGTGGAGCCCCACGAGGTCTACAATCTCGCGGCGCAAAGCCATGTCAGAGTGTCCTTCGACATCCCGGAATATACTGGGGATATCGTTGCGATGGGCACGCTGCGCCTGCTCGAGGCGCTGCGCGACCACATGGAGAATACCGGCTCGACTGTGCGCTACTACCAGGCGGGATCGTCGGAGATGTACGGCTCTGCGCCGGCGCCGCAGAATGAGCAGACCGCTTTCCATCCGCGTAGCCCCTACGCCGTCAGCAAGGTCGCCGCGCATTGGTTCACCGTCAATTACCGCGAAGCCTATGGGCTCTTCGGCTGCAACGGTATCCTCTTCAATCACGAGAGCCCGCGGCGCGGCGAGACGTTCGTGACGCGCAAGATCACCCGTGCCGTCGGCCGCATCAAGGAGGGGCTGCAGGAGAAATTGTTCCTCGGCAACCTCGACGCGCGCCGCGACTGGGGTTTCGCCGGCGATTATGTCGAGGCGATGTGGCTGATGCTGCAGCAGGATGAGCCCGATGATTACGTCGTCGCCACCGGCAGCTCGTACAGCGTACGCGACTTCCTCGCCGCCGCCTTCGGTGAGTTCGGCTTGGCGTGGGAAAAATTCGTCGAGTTCGATGCCCGGTATTTGCGCCCGGCGGAGGTCGATTTCCTCCAGGGCGATGCGAGCAAGGCGCGCGCGAAGCTCGGCTGGCAGCCACGCGTCGATTTCCGGCAGCTCGTCAAGATGATGGTGGCGCATGATCACGATCTCGCCCGCCAGGAGAAGACGCTGAGAGGTGCCGGCTACGGCGTGACGACGCGCGGCGCCGCCGCGGGTTAGAGAAGACTGACGCCCGAGAGGACGAACAGCCCCTGTGCGGTGAAGATCAGGGCGGCGACGGCGCGCGTCCAGCGCGGGTCGATGCGGTGGCCGGCGAGATGGCCGAACAGCACGGCGGGAAGATTGGCGATCATCATGCCCGCGGTCGTGCCGAGGACGACGGGGCCGAGACTGTCGAACCGAGCCGCCAGGGCGGCGGTGGCGATCTGCGTCTTGTCGCCGATCTCGGCGATGAAGAAGCTGCACAGCGTCACCAGCAAGGCGTTGCCGGCAGGCAGGCGCCCGACTTCGTCCGCTTCGATCCGGTCCGGCACCAGGACCCAGCCGGCCATCGCCAGGAAAGAGAGGCCGAGACCCCAGCGCAGCCATGGACCGGCGAGTTCCTCGCCGATCCATTGCCCGGCAAGCGCGGCGAGCGCGTGGTTGGCGAGGGTCGACAGCAGGACGCCGCAGAGGATCGGCACCGGCTTCTTGAAACGCGAGGCGAGGAGCATCGAGAGAAGCTGCGTGCGGTCGCCGATCTCGGCGACGGCGACGACCAGGGTCGTGACGAGGAAGGCTTGCATGGCCTGCGCGGGGACCGGGCGAAGGACGACCGATGGCTCCGCCCTCCCGCGCCCGGTCCGGGTGACGGAAAGCGGCGCCAAAGGTCTCGCCAAGCCTTACGGCCGTCCGCGCCATGGTTCCGGCATAGTGCCGGCGGCCAAGCATGTTGACGCGGACACCTCCAATCGCCGGAGGGTAGCTACTCCCCAATGACAATGGCGCGGCCCTATCCGGTTCCGGCGGCGGACGCAATTGGCGGCGCGCGACAAGCCAGGAAGGCGGGGTTATTCTGCCGACCTCGGGAGCCAGGCGGGAAAGCCAACAGGGCATGAAGCAGATCGTTCAAAGCGCACGTTCCGGAAAACTCGCGCTGACCGAGGTGCCCGAGCCGCAGGCGAGGCCGGGTCATCTCGTGGTGGCGACGCGCGCCTCGCTGATCTCCGCCGGGACCGAGCGCATGGTGGTCGATTTCGCGCGCAAATCGCTTGCCGGCAAGGCGCGCTCGCGCCCCGATCTGGTGCGCAAGACCCTCGACAAGGCGCGGCGCGACGGCATCGTCGCGACCTTCCGCGCCGTGCTCGCCCGGCTCGACGAGCCGCTGCCGCTCGGCTATTCGGCCGCCGGCGAGATCGTCGCCATCGGCGCCGGCCTCGAGGGCGCCTTCAGCCTCGGTCAGCGCGTTGCGGTCGCCGGTGCCGGCGTCGCCAACCATGCAGAGCTCAACGTCATTCCGCGCAGCCTGGCCGCGCCGATCCCCGACGATGTCGGCGACGAGGAGGCGTGCTTCGCCACGCTCGGCGCTATCTCGATGCATGCGGTGCGCAATCTGCAGGTCGGGCTCGGCGACATCGTCGCGGTGCTCGGCGTCGGGCTGGTGGGCCAGCTCGCCGTGCAGCTCCTGGCGCTGCAGGGCGCGCGCGTCGCTGCCTTCGATTACGATCCGGCGCGCCTCGCTCTCGCCGCGCGCCACGGCGCCGAGCTGACATGGAATCTCGGCGAGCCCGGCGCGCGCGAGGCGGTAGCGGCGCTGACCGCCGGCCAAGGCTGCGACGCGGTGCTCATCGCCGCCGCCAGCGAATCGAGCGAGCCGCTGGAATTCGCCGCCGAGATCGCGCGTGATCGGGCACGGCTCTGCGTCGTCGGCAAGACCGGCACCGAGTTTCCCTATGCCGCCTTCATGAAGAAGGAGATCCAGCTCGTCGTCTCGCGCTCCTATGGGCCGGGGCGCTATGACGAGGATTTCGAGGCGCGCGGCGTCAAGTACCCGATCGGCTTCGTGCGCTGGACGGAGAGCGAGAATCTGCGCGAGGCGGTGCGTTTGATGAGCCCGAGCCTGAAACACCGGCTCGATGTCGCGGCCCTCATCAGCCACCGTTTCCCCTTCGCGCGCGCCGAGGAGGCTTATGCGCTGGTCGTCGGCAACACCGCGCCGCATCTCGGCGTCGTCCTCGGCTACGACGCGGCGCCGCGTCGGGCGCCGCGTGGCTTCGCGGTGGCGCGACCGGCGCCGTCGGGTTATTGCGTCCTCGGCGTCATCGGTGCCGGCAGTTTCG
>DATAQP010000498.1:0-3574 GCA_036264595.1 Allostellaceae bacterium | reverse complement strand
AATGGCGAAATGCGGGTCGATCGCGCTCGGCTCCGTCTTGAGGCCGATCGCCACCTCGGCGGCGCTCGCTGCGCAGGCCAGAAAGGCGCTTGCGACGAGCGCAATAAGACACCGCACCGCCCGGCGCGACATGACGATCATTCTCCCTCCCCGCGTAGCGCGACGACCGTCGCGCCGCGCATTGAACCACCAAGATGCCAAGGTCACCAAGGGATTATCGGTGAATCCTGGCGTATGTCGTCCCGGCATCCCTCGCGGGAGGATTGCGCCCGCGTCGTGCCGGCGTCATCATTCCGCGAAATTCGGCGGGGGATCTCATGCGGTATTTGGACAAAGTTCTGACCGGTGGCTTGGCGATCGCGGTCATGGCGATCGGCGTGGTGCTGGCGCCGGCGAGCGCGCGGGCGGAAAGCGTGATCCGCATGATCCCGCAGGCGGATCTCAAGAATCTCGATCCGCATTGGACGACGGCGGCGATCACCCAGAACCACGGCTACATGATCTACGACGTGCTCTTCGCGCTCGACAGCAAGCTCGTGCCGAAGCCGCAGATGGTCGATAGCTGGACGACCAGCTCGGACGGCATGAAATGGAGCTTCACCCTGCGTTCCGGCATGAAGTTCCATGACGGCTCGCCTGTCACCGCCAAGGACGCGGTCGCCTCGGTCAAGCGCTGGGCGGCCCGCGCCACCGACGGGCAGGCGATGATGGCGCAGGCCGAATCGCTGGTCGCGACCGGCGATCTCAGCTTCGAGCTCATCTTCAAGGCCAAGTTCGGGCCGGTGCTTCAGGTCCTCGCCAACCCGGCGCTGCCTGCCTTCGTCATGCGCGAGAAGGAGGCGATGACCGATCCCTTCGAGCAGGTGAAGGAGCAGATCGGCTCTGGCCCCTTCGTCTTCGCCAAGGATGAGTGGGTTCCCGGCAACAAGACGGTCTACCGCAAATTCAAGGATTACCTGCCGCGTGCCGAGCCGTCGGACGGCTTCGCCGGCGGCAAGGTGGTTAAGGTCGACAAGGTCGAATGGGTCTATATCCCGGACACCGCCGTCGCCACCCAGGCGCTGATTTCCGGCGAGGTCGATGCCTTCGAGCAGCCGCCCTACGACCTGCTGCCGCTGCTCAAGAAGGATAAGAACATCACCGTCAAGGTTCTCGACTCGCTCGGCAAGTACGGCCATATCCGGCCCAATTTCCTCTATCCGCCGTTCGACAACGTTAAGGCTCGCGAAGCCCTGATGCTGCTGATCGACCAGAAGCAGTTCCTCGCCGCCATGGTCGGCAATCCCGAATTCGAGAAGGAATGCTTCACCATCTTCATCTGCGGCGCGCCGCTGGCCACCGATGCCGGCGCCGAGCCCTACAAGAAAGCCAACATCGAGAAGGCCAAGCAGCTCTTCAAGGAAGCCGGCTACAAGGGTGAGCCGGTCGTCGTCATGACGCCGACCGATCAGCAGATCATCGGCAACATCGCGACGCTCACCGCCGACATGCTGCGCCAGGCCGGGCTCAACGTCGATCTCCAGTCGATGGATTGGAGCACCGAGACGACGCGGCGCACCAAGAAGGACCCGCCGAGCCAGGGTGGCTGGAACATCTTCACCACCTGGCAGAGCGGCTATCCGATGACGAGCCCGATCACCAGCTTCCCGCTCGTCACGACATGCGACCAGAAGAACTGGTTCGGCTGGCCGTGCGACGAGGCGATCGAGAAGCTGCGCGCCAGCTTCATCACCGCCAGCACGCTCGACGAGCAGAAGAAGATCGCTGAGGCGATCCAGAAGCGCTACTACGAGTTCCTGCCCTATATGAACACCGGGCAGTTCTTCGCTCCAGTGGCGTGGCGCAACACGCTCGTCGGCGTGCCGAACGCGCTGCTCCTCGAGTTCTGGAATATCGAGAAGAAGGGCTGAGCGATCGGAACGGCTGCGGACGAGGCGAGGCATGACAGACGATCTCGCTGTGATGTCGGCGACTGAGCTGCGCCGGCACTACCGGACGAAACGGCTCTCGCCGGTCGAGGCGATTCGCGCCGTGCTGAAGCGTATCGAGCAGCGCGATGGCGCGCTCAACGCCTTCCGCTTCGTCGCCGCCGAGGAGGCGCTCGCCGCCGCCCGGGAGTCCGAGGCGCGCTGGGTCAAGGGCGCGCCGCAAGGCCTCCTCGACGGCATTCCGACGACGATCAAGGACCAGTGGCTGAGCAAGGGCTGGTCGACCTTGAAAGGCTCGCTGGTTACCGATCCGGCGGAACCCTGGAACGAGGATTCCCCGGCCGTCGCCCGCATGCGCGAGCATGGCGCGATCTTTCTCGGCAAGACCAACATGCCGGAATTCGGCTGGAAGGGCGTCACCGACAGCCCGCTCACCGGCATCAGCCGCAATCCTTGGAATCCGGCTAAGACCTGCGGCGGCTCGAGCGGCGGCGCTGCGATCGCCGCGGCAACCGGCATGGGTACGCTCAATCTCGGCTCCGACGGGGCCGGCTCGATCCGCATGCCGGCCGGGTTCTGCGGCGTCTACGGGCTCAAATCGACCTTCGGCCGCGTCCCCGCCTATCCCTATGGCAACATGCCGGGGTTCTCGCATAGCGGGCCGCTGGTGCGCAGCGTCGCCGACGCGGCGCTTATGCTGACCGTCATCGCCGAACCCGATCCGCGCGACTGGCTCGGCCTGCCACCCGAGCGGCGCGACTGGCGCATCGGGTTGGAAGACGGGGTGCGCGGGCTGCGCATCGCCTATAGCCGCAATCTTGGCTATGCCGTCGTCGATGACGAGATCGCCGACCTCGTCGACGCGGCGGTCGCGGTCTTCGCCGAGCTCGGCGCCGAGATCGAGGCTTGCGATCCCGGCTTCGCCAATCCGCGCGACGCCTTCGAGGTGTTTTACAGCGCCAATATGCTGGCGACGGTCGATGCCGTCGCGCCGGAGAAGCGGGCGCTGATGGATCCCGGCTATCTGCGCATGGCAGAAGAGGGGCGCCGCCACTCCGCCGCCGACCTCTTGCGCGCCTGGGGCGCGCGCGACGCGCTCGGCCGCCACATGAACGAGTTCCATCAGCATTGGGATCTGCTGCTGACGCCGCAGCTGCCGCTCGCCGCCTTCGACGTCGGCATCGAATATCCGGCAGGGCGCGGCATGAGCTCGTGGTTCGATTGGAGCCCCTTCACCTATCCCTTCAACTTCACCCAGCAGCCGGCGGCCTCCGTGCCCTGCGGCTTCACCAAAGACGGGTTGCCGGCTGCGCTGCAGATCGTCGGCGCGCGCTATGCCGAGGATGTCGTGCTGCGCGCCAGCCGCGCCTATGAATCGGTCCACCCCTTCAAGATGCCGGCCTGATGCCGGGGAAAGGCACAGCGATGAAAACGGTGCAGGCGACGAGCTTCCTGACGGCGAGCGCGGCGGATTGGGAGACCGCCGTCGAGATCGGCAATCGCCACTACATCGCCACCGCCGGCGAGGCCGCGCTCAAGCTGCTGCGAAGCCAGAAGGACGATCCCAGGCACGGCTGGCAGGTCAACAACTACCAGCACTCGCTGCAATGCGCTAGCCGGGCGCTGCGTCAGGGCGAGGACGAGGA
>DATAQP010000469.1:0-2594 GCA_036264595.1 Allostellaceae bacterium | reverse complement strand
GCGCCGAGCTCAGCGATTCGCTGAGCGCCAGATTGGCGATCTGCAGCTTTGCGGTGCGAATGATCGCGCGGTTGGCGTTGTGCGCGGCGACGCCGAGGATCACGATGTAGGCTAGCATGAGGAGGCCGAGCGCGACGAAATCGGCTTCCGGGCTGACCAGGCAGGCGGCGGAGAGCGGCGGCCGGCGGCGAGCAGATAGCCGAGATAGGCGGGGAAATAGGCCGATTGGCTGGTCAGCGCCCCGGCGGTCATGCCGGCGGTGACCAGCGTGATGAAGACGAAGTCGCGCCGCTGGCCGTAGACCGGCAGCGCCGCGGCAAGCGCCCCCCAGAGCAGCCCCGAGGCGGTGCTGCCGACGACGAAACGCCGCGCCCAATAGGCGGCGCGGCGATCGGCAGCGGCGGCGCGGCGATAGCGCCGACGAAGCGCCATGCGCCACGCCACGACGACGATGGCGACGGTGACCCAGAGCAACCGGGCGGCGAGCGAGAAGCCGTCCGACAGCACGGCGGCGACGATGGCCGCGTTGATCGCGCTCGCCGGCGCGGCGAAGGTCGATTGGGCGAGCAGCCTGACCTGCTCGCCGAGGACGCGCTCGGCGCGGCTGAGATCGCCGGCCGGTCGGTCGCCCGCGGGCGGGTCGTGACGCCGCGATGGTGCGCTCTCGAACGTCATTCGGTTCCGGCCAGCCGGTGCTGCCCTCGCCTAAAGCGCGTTGCTTCCGCATTCCTTAGCACGACCGCACTGCCTCAGCCGCCGACTTTCGCCAGTACGTCGGCCTTGAGGAAACGCTCGATGAACAGCATGAAGCCGACCGAGGGAATCAGCAGGATGAGGGCGGTAATCGCGGCGATCTGGTAATTGCCGCCGATGCTGGCGTTGAACATCAGCAGCGGCAGCGTCGTGACGTCGGGCACGCCGACGAAGAAGGTGCCGGTGAACTCGTCGAGCGATTCGAGGAAGACGAAGATGGCCGAGGCCATGATGCCGGACGCCGCCAGCGGCAGGGTCACGGTGAGGAAGGTGCGCAGCCGCGAGGCGCCGATATTGCGCGCCGCCAGCTCGAGATCGGCATCGACCGCGGCGAAGGCGGCGGCTGATATCCACACGGCGAAGACGAGGCCGTGCGTCGCGTGGACGAGGACGACGCCCGCGATCGTGCCGTTGAGGCCGATCGTGTAGAAGATGCGCGCGACGTTGAAATAGACGGCGATGCTCGGAAAGGCCTGCGGCAGCAGGAAGGCGAGCAGGACGGCGCCGCGCCAGGGCAGAAGCAGGCGCGCCAGGGCGTAGCCGGCGGGCACCGCGAGGGCGAGGCAGACGACGACGCAGAAGAGCGCGATCGAGACGCTGGTGCCGAGCGTGGCGAAGACGTCGCTCGACGGGCGGAACACCTGGTTCCAGAATTTCAGCCCGTAGACCAGCGGTAGCTTGTGCGGGAAGTACCATTGCTCGGCGAAGGCCCACAGCAAGAGATTGGCGAGCGGCCCGAAGACGAGGAAGGTGAGAATGCCGAGCGCGATGCCGCGCGGCAGCCAGGCGAGGTGGGATCTCATGGCGCCCTGCATGAGCGGAGTGCGTCCTTCGAGACGCGCTCTATCGAGCGCTCCTCAGGATGAGGGCAAGCGTTGATGGCACGCTCAATTCTCCTCATCCTGAGGAGGCTGCGCAGCGGCCGTCTCGAAGGACGCACGATGCCGATCCAACGCATCACAACTTTCCCCCGCTGGCGATGCTGCGGCGGAGATAGACCCAGGCGGCGATGCCGGTGATCGCGTAGGAGATGAAGCCGAGCGCGTTGGCAGCGCCGTAATCGCTGTAGGAGTTGATGCGGAAGGCCATGTCGACCGTCATCATCGTCGGCGAGCCGCCGCTCACCATGATCGGCACCGAGAGTACCGAGAGCATGGTGACGAAGGAGAGGATGAGGCCGACCACCATGGTGCCGCCGATCTGCGGCAGCACGATCTCGACCAGGATGCGCGGCCGCGAGGCGCCGAGATTGCGCGCCGCCTCGATCATCGCACGGTCGAGCGATGCCATCGCACCGGCGACCAAGAGGGTGACGAAGGGCATCTGCTTCCAGACGAAGGTGGCGATGATGCCGCGCCAGTCGAGGAGGCCCGTGGCGTTCTGCACGTCGATGATCCCCAGCGTGTCGAGCGCGTTGTTCATCAGCCCGTTCTTGGCGAGGAAGGTGCGCATGCATTGCGCGGCAACGATGAAGGGGATGAAGAGCGGCCAGCGATAGAGGAATTTGAGCACGGAGACGGCGTGCGGATTCTCGCCGAGCGTGAGGTAGCCGCCGATCGCGGCGGCGGTGGCGGCGATGAGCAGGGTCGAGACGACGACGATGACGATGGTGAAGACGATGTCGGTGCTGTAGAGCTCGAAGACCTTGGCGAAATTATCGAGCGTCGCGGTGCCGTCCTTCGCCGCGAAGGCGGAGAGCAGCGAATAGAAGAGGGGATAGACGAAGAGCGCCAGCACCAGAGAGAGCGCCGGCAGGACGAGGAGGAAGGGGAGAAGGCGGGAGGGGCGCATGGAACGCGGGGCTGGAAGCCCTCACCCTCCCGTCGCTTGCGCGACAGGCC
>DATAQP010000456.1:0-7424 GCA_036264595.1 Allostellaceae bacterium | reverse complement strand
CGCCATCCTGGTTACTCTCCGTGACGGCGGACAATGCCGGCAACGGCTTATGCGTATATTACGAGGGCAGGGGCGGTCTGGAGTGTTGCCGATCGCGATAACAGGGATACACCGCCCGATAGTGCCGGGTCCGCGCGAGCTTCGTCGCGGGCTCATCGCGCATTTCTTTCAGTAAATTTTTACTTCGCCATGGGAGCTTCGAGAGGCCCCCCTTGGCGCGCCGGGGCGAGCGCGCCGCGGTTCGATGGTCGGAGACGTAACGGATGCCGGAGTTCTTCGAGAGCCGCAAGCTGCGGTATGAAATTCATTCGCGCTGCGAAAAGCGCTGGCAGATCGCCGAGATCGTCGGCGACGGCCGCGAGGAGCTCTCCGGGCGCTTCGGGCGAACCAATTTCGAGGAGATCGAGCGCGCCGTGCTCAGCAAGGCCAACGCGCTGCTTGCCGGCGGCGAGGTCGAGGCGGTGCGCGTCACCCGCGACCGCGTGCGCGACGACGGCTTCACCACCACGAGCGAGATCTTCTTCAAGGAAGCGAGCGGCGGAAAATCCGAGCCGCCGCTGACCGTCGGCCGCCATGATGGCGCCATGCCGCTCTGCGCCGAACCGGCCGATCTCTATGCCCGGCCGGCCTGCAAGGTCATCGGTACCGTGCTGCGCAGCTTTCTCGATCGCCAATTCATCACCGCGCTCGACCTGCTCCACTTCCACCCCTATATCCGCAAGCTTAACGAGAATTTTTCGCTCTTTCAGGGTGCCATCCATCAGGTCAGCACCGCTCAGGTGAAGGAGAGCGGGGAGGACCTCAAGAGTCGCGGCCAGAAGCTCTACGGCTTGACCGAGGCGGTCGAGACGCGAGCGCGCGACGCCATGGCCGAGAAGGATCTGCCGGCGATCGAAGGCGACGATTTCGCCGGCTTTGCCGACCGCATGGCGGCGCGCTACCAAGGCGAGCAGTGCCGTTATTTCACGATGGTTGGCGTGGCCCGTCACTTCCAGGGCGCCGCGAGTTTCCTTGCCCGGCTCGATTTTGTCCTCGCACACTTGCCGGTGGCGCGATCGGCCGATATGCGCGACCTCCTCGACAGCTTCGCCGCGGATTGCCTGGAGAGCTCCCAGCTGGTGGTTGACCTGCTCGGCTACCAGCCCAACCTCGCGGCGGCGCTCGGGGCGCTGAGCGATCTGGCGTGCGGCGACGGCGAGGGCGGCGCCGCCGACAGCAGTCTGGCCAAGCTGAGGAGCCTGATCGGGGCAGGCGGGCTGCCGCTCACCGCGGCGACGTTGTGGGATCGCATCCTGCGTGAGCTCAATCGCGGCCGCCCGCTCTCGCGGACGGATCAGAAGCAGGAATGGAACCTATTGATGAAACTGTCTGATCGGCTGCTTGTCGGCTGCCCGCCGGAGCGCAAAGGCGCCGTCGAGGGTGCCATCAAGGACCGCATGCGGCGCCTGCGCGACGCCGCCGGCTGAGCGCGCGCCATCGACACGGCGACGTCGTGGCACGGGTGGCGGATTGTCGGCCGCCGCGCTCATCGCCGCTTGAAAGGGTAATTGCCACATCAACGACGACGTCGTGCCGTCAGGACGACGCTTGACTTTAATCGCCCGCTTCCGTTTCCTGACAATCGCGGCCGGAACAGAGAGAAGCAACGAACCTTGAAAACCAACCGGCGGGGAGGCGATTGACGAGCATGGAGTCGCACGGCGGCTGGGTGGACGCTTTATCGCAGTTCTGGGCCCTCGGCTCTCATTTCTGCGCCTCCGTGACGCAGTTCGACATTCGCAACATGGTTGTTCGGCACGGCCATTGGTTCTACCTGATTACCTTTCTGTGGACCTTCGTCGAGGGCGAGACCTTCGTCATCTTCGCCGGGACCTTCGCGGCGCAGGGCCTGCTCGATCCGCTCTTTCTTCTGCTCAGCGCCTGGCTCGGCAGCTTTTCCGGCGATCAGCTCTATTTCTATATCGGCCGCCGCTTCGGCGGAAAGCTGCTGCACCGCTATCCGCGCTGGCGTCCCGGCGTCGATACCGCGCTCGCCTTCCTGCGGCGCTACAGCACCGGTTTCATTCTCAGCTTCCGCTTCACCTATGGGGTGAGAAACTTCTCGTCCTTCGCGATGGGGATGAGCGGCCTGATCTGGCGTCGCTTCCTCGCGCTCAATTTCGTCGCCGCCGGGCTGTGGGCGACGACCTTCGTCGGCGCCGGCTACCTGCTCGGCAATGTCTTCGGCGCGGCGCTGCGGCGGATGGCGGATTCCTTCGGTCTCGTCATGCTCGGCATCTTCGTCCTCGTCACTGCCGTCATCCTCACCGTGCACCGCATCCAGCGGCGCCGTCGGATGACGCTGCCGCGTGGCGCGGCGCAGGTGATCCCGCCGTCCTGATGCCGGCCGACGGCACGATCGCCACGTTGCGCGCCGGAAAAGCGATCGCGGCGTGAGGCGTCGGATCGCCCCGGGGATCGCCCCTGCCGTCGCCATCGCGCTCTGTGCCGCAGCGCCGCGCACCGTTGCGGCCGAGCCGATCGCCATCGGCGTCCTGCGGCTGGTCTCCTCCGGTCCCATCTTCATCGCCGTCGACAAGGGCTATTTCGCCGCCGAGGGGCTGGAGCCGGCGCTCCGATTCTTCGATGCGGCGCAACCGGTCGCGCTCGCCGTCGTCTCGGCCAACATCGATGTCGGAGTCACCGGGTTGACAGCCGGGTTCTTCAATCTCGCCGGCAAGGGCGCGCTCAAGATCATCGCCGCGCAGAGCCGTGAGGAGCCGGGCTACCATCTCATCGCCTATCTCGCCGGCAATCACGCTTATGCCGGCGGCCTGCACGCGCTGGCCGATCTGCCGGGTCATTCGGTGGCGCTGACCCAGATCGGCTCGACCTTCCATTACAGCCTCGGCCTCCTCGCCGACAAGCTCGGCTTCGATCTTGCGCGGCTGCGGCTCGTGCCGCTGCAATCGCTTGCCAACATGGTCTCGGCGCTGACCGGCGGTCAGGTCGACGCCGCCCTCGTCCCGGCGACCGCGGCGCTGCCGATGGTCGAGCGCGGTGAGGCCAAGCTGCTAGGCTGGGTCGGCGACGAGACGCCGTGGCAATTGGGCGCCATCTTCACCGCGCCGAAGACGATTGCCGAGCGGCGCGCGCTGCTCGAGAGATTCCTGCGCGCCTATCGGAAAGGGGCGCAGGATTTCCACGATGCCTTCCTGACGAAAGGTCCCGAAGGCAAGCCGGTCGAGAGCGCCGCTGCCGCCGCCTATCTCGTCATCTTCGCGAAATATACCGGCCAGCCGATCGACCAGCTCCGCCTCGGCATTCCCTATATCGATCCCCAGGGCCGCCTGCTGGTGGGCGACATCCATCACCAGGTCGCCTGGTATCAGGCCCAGGGCCTGGTCGACAAATCGGTCGACGCCGCCACGGTGCTCGACCTCTCCTTCGTCAACGGGCATTTCGAATAGCCCTCGCGGGGGCGGCTGGGAAGGCCTCTCCTTGCGGCAGGACGATGTCGCGCCTGCTGGGTTGCCACATCCCGGCGATCGCGGCGGCGAGAGACAGGGCGGCGGCGACCCCGATCGCCGCGGCGAAGCCGAGGCTGAAGGCAGCGGGAGAGGCAAGGCTGCCGGTCGCGGCGAAGGCGGCGGCGAGGATCGCTACCCCGAACGCGCCGCCGAGGAAGCGCAACATGTTGAAGAGGCCGGAGGCCTGGCCGATCTCGCTGGTCGCGACTGCGCTCAGCACCGCATTCTGCGCCGCCGGCATCGCCATCGAGACGCCGGCGCCGGCGAGGATGAGCGGCGCGACGAGCCAGATATAGGCGAGGTCGGGTGTGGCGATCAACGCGATCCAGCCCATGCCGAGCGCCTGCAGCATCACCCCGAGGACGATGAGCGGCCGCTCGCCGAGGCGGTTGACCAGGCTGCCGGCGATCGGCGCGACGATGAAGGTCGTGGCGGTCCAGGGCAGCAGCCGCAGCCCGGCGCCAAGCGGCCCGTGCCCCTGTGCCGTCTGCAGGAATTGCGGCAGGAGGAAGAGCGTGCCGTACATCGCGGCGTAGAACAGGAAGCTCGCCGCGATGCCCGACGAGAAGCAGCGCGAGCGGAAGAAGCGCATCGGCGCCATCGGTGCCTCGACGCGCAGCTCCCAGGCGACGAAGGTGACGGCGAGGAGGAGCCCGGCCGCCAGCGCCGCGACGACCTCCCGACTGGTCCAGCCGGCGGCATTCCCACGCATCAACCCCCACACCATGGCGAGGGCGGCGCCGGTCACCAGCGCGACGCCGACGATGTCGATCGCCGTGCCCGGCCCATGACTTTCCGGGATGCGGCTGCGCGCCAGCGTCATGGCGACGAGGCCGATCGGCACGTTGATCCAGAAGATCCACTGCCAGGCGATGCCTGACGCGACTGCGCCGCCGACCACCGGCCCGGCAATCAGGGCAAGCCCGGTGACGCCGCTGAAGATCCCGAGGGCATCGCCGCGCTCCTCGCGCGGGAAGGCGGCGCTCAGCAGCGCCATCGCCAGCGGCATCACCAACGCCGCACCGGCGCCCTGGACGGCGCGCGCGGCGATCAGCCAACCGACGCTGCCAGCCAGCGCACAGCCGGCCGAGGCGGTGACGAAGAGGCCGATTCCAATGACGAAGAGACGGCGGCGGCCATAGCGGTCGCCGAGCGCGGCCCCGGTTAGCAGCAGCACCGCGAAGCTTAGCGTATAGGCATTGACCGTCCATTCCAGCGCCTCGATCGAGGCGCCGAGATCGAGCCGGATCGCGCTCAAGGCGGTGGCGACGACCAGCGCGTCGAGCGCTACCATCGACGACGCCAGCGCGGTGAGCGCCAGCACCCAGCCCTTCGCCGCTCTCTCGCTTGTCTCCGTCATGATCTCCTCCCGCAGTTGCGAACCCCGAGGACGAGACGACGGGAGAGGGGCAAAGGATGCGCGGGTAAAATATTTTCTTCCGGCCGCATCCTTCGGCCGGGCAGGGACGTCTAGGATTAGGCGGATTGTGCCGCGAGCGAGGGAGCGGGCCGATGAGACGTGACGCGGAAATGGGAGAGGGACGATGAGCGACGCCGCTTCGCGCGAGACCTTCGACCAGCTGCTCGGCGCATTGCGGCCGAAGCTGCATCGCTATTGCGCCCGCATGACCGGCTCGGTCATCGATGGCGAGGACGTCGTGCAGGAAGCGCTCGTCAAGGCGATCGAGGCCTTCCCCTCAAACGGCTCGCTCGGCCATCCGGAAGGCTGGCTGTTCCGCATCGCGCATAACGCGGCGCTCGATTTCCTGCGGCGTCGCGCCCGCCAGGACGCCGCCCGCTCCGACGAGGACCCGGCGATGATTGTCGATCCCGCAACCGTTACCGAGGATCGCCAGGCTGCCGCCGCCAGCCTGCGCACCTTCATGCGTCTGCCGGTGGCGCAGCGCAGCAGCGTCATCCTGATGGATGTGCTCGGCTACTCGCTGGACGAGATCGGCGGCGTCATGGACAGCAGTATTCCCGCCGTCAAGGCCGCCCTTCATCGCGGCCGCACGCGGCTGCGCGAACTGGCGCAGGAGCCCGACGACCATCCGCTCCCTGTCCTCCCGGAGCCCGAGCGCGCGCTTCTCTTGGCCTATGTCGAGCGCTTCAACGCGCGCGACTTCGATACCATCCGCGACATGCTTGCGGAGGAGGTACGGCTCGAGGTCGTCACTCGCGTGCAGCGCAACGGCCGCCACGAGGTCGGCAGTTATTTCACCCGCTACGGCGAGCTCGCCGATTGGCATCTCGTTCCCGGGCTGGTCGACGGGCGCCCGGCGGCGCTCGTGCAAGAAGCGCAGGATCCGTCGAAGCAGCCGGCCTATTTCATCCTCCTCGACTGGACGGACGATCGGCTCCTCGCCATCCGGGATTTTCGTTTCGCGCGCTATGCGGCCGAAGGGGCGGAGATCGTCATGTTGAGTTGAGCCGGACTTGATCCGGCGGCTTGATCGCCTACAATGCCGGAGTCGGAAAAGGCGGACCGGTTTGGTTAGCCCGGTCGCTCCCTGGGGCGTTCCGGCCAGGGGAGTTCTGGCTGGTGCGATGGCGCCAAGTCCCATGACGGAGACCCGGGCGCATGGTGCCTCCGGGCACGGCAGGGACATGACCAATGCAACAGCAGATTTCAGTCGTTACGCTCGGCGTCAGCGATCTTTCGCGATCGCGCCGCTTTTACGTCGAGGGCTTTGGGTGGCGCCCGGTATTCGCCAATGCGGAGATCATGTTCTTCCAGATGAATGGTCTCATGCTGGGCACTTGGCTCGAATCGGCGCTTGCCGCCGACATGCAACGGACGAACCTCGCCAGGCCCGGCGCCTTTGCACTCGCTCACAACGTTCCCGCACGCGACGATGTATTATCGACCGTCGATCGCTTGTCGCGTTTCGGCGGTCATGTGCTGAGGACGCCGGACGCGCCGCCGCATGGTGGCTTCCGGGGTTACATCGCGGACCCCGACGGCCATGCCTGGGAAATCGCCTGGAATCCGGCCTGGTCGATCGATGCTGACGGGTTGGTGACGTTCGGGATCTAGCGTCGCAAGCGCGCAAGCGTTGACGCCGCTGGCCTAGGCCCTCATCGTCCCGCCTTCTCCTCGGCGGGGAGCGGGCAGGACGATGAGGCGTCGAGCATCATGGAGCTGATCGTCGACAGGGTGAGCCACGCGTACGGCGCGCTGCCGGTCCTCGATGGCGTCAACCTGCGCGTCGGCGCCGGCGAGATCGTCGTCATCGTCGGACCGTCGGGTTGCGGGAAATCGACCTTGCTCGGCATCGTCGGTGGCTTGCTGCGCCCGACCGGCGGCAGCGTCGCCACTGCCGGAGCGGTTCCCGCCGACAGCCTCAATCCCTTCACCTTCGTCTTCCAGGATTTCGCCCTGCTGCCGTGGCGCAGCGTCGAGGGCAATATCGCCCTGCCGCTCGAGCATCACAAGCTCGACGCCGGCGAGCGGCGCGCCCGCGTCGACGAGGCGCTGCGGCGCACCGGGCTCGGCGAGTTCCGCGCCGCCTTCCCGAAACAACTCTCGGGCGGCATGCGGCAGCGCGTCGGCATTGCCCGCGCCCTGGTCGTCCGCCCGGCCGTGCTGCTGATGGACGAGCCGCTCTCGGCGCTCGACGCCCAGACGCGCGAGCTGCTGATGGAGGATTTCCTCGCCCTCTGGCTCGACCGGCGCGTCGCTGCGCTCTACGTCACTCACAATCTCAACGAAGCGCTGCGCCTCGCCGACCGCATCGTCGTGCTGTCGCGCCGGCCGGGGCGGGTACAGTCGATCGTGCCGGTCGGCATTCCGCAGCGCGAGCGCGGCGGCGCGGCGGCGCAGGCCGAGCTCACCCGGCTGCGCGCCCAGCTCTGGCAATCGATCCGCGACGAGGCGATGGTCGCCGACCGCGAGATCATCGATGCCTGACAGCG
>DATAQP010000439.1:0-2796 GCA_036264595.1 Allostellaceae bacterium | reverse complement strand
GCTGGCGACGCGGCTGCACCAAGCCGGAGCGATGGCGGTCGAGGCCTGGGTGTCCCGGCTCGGCGGCGACGGCGCCGCCATCCTCGCCCGCTATCGCGCGGCGACCCCGTAAAAGGTCGGTGATCGGCACTTGTTTAGTCGGCCCTTGTCTAGCGGGGCGCGCCCGCTTACCGTCGAAGTCGCGACTCGGGAGGCGATGATGGCAGGGACACGAATCGGGGTGGTCGGCTGCGGCGGGCGGATGGGCCGCATGCTGATCGGCGAGATCGCCGCGACCGAGGGCTGTGCCGTCGCCGGCGGCGCCGAGGCGCCGGGCAGCACGACGATCGGCCGCGACCTCGGCGAGCTCGCCGGCATCGGCCCGCTCGGCCTGACCATCGGCGGCGACCGCGCCGCGCTCTTCGCCGCCGCCGATGTCGTCATCGACTTCACCGTGCCGGCGGCGAGCGTCGCCCATGCCGCCCTCGCCGCCTCGCATGGCCGTGCCCTCGTCATCGGCACCACCGGGCTCGACGCGGCGCAGAGCCAGGCGATCAAGCAGGCGGCGCGGCAGGTGCCGATCATGTGGGCGCCTAATATGAGCCTGGCCGTCACCCTGCTCATCGACCTCGTGGCCGATGTCGCGCGCCGTCTCGGTCCGGATTACGACATCGAGATCCTCGAGATGCACCATCGCGACAAGATCGACGCGCCCTCGGGCACCGCCCTCGCCCTCGGCCACGCCGCGGCGTCCGGCCGCGGCGTCGATCTCGACGATGTCGCGCAGCGCGCGCGCGACGGCCATACCGGGGCGCGGCGGCGCGGCGATATCGGCTTCGCGACGCTGCGCGGCGGCGACGTCGCCGGCGAGCACACGGTCAGCTTCGCCGCCAATGGCGAGCGCCTCGAGCTCAGCCACAAGGCGACCAGCCGCCAGGTCTTCGCCCGCGGCGCGGTGACCGCGGCGAAATGGATCGTCGGCAAGCCCCCCGGACTCTACGACATGAAGGACGTGCTCGGCCTACGCTGAGCGTCCGCTCCGGAAAGAATATTCGTAGGGGCCGGCCTTGCGCCGGCCCGCGGGCGGGGGCAAGCCCCGCCCCTACGAATAGTCCATTTGCAGCGGTCCGCGGCGAGATTCAGCCGGGCGACAAATGGGCGCGCCAGCGCGCCAGCGCGTCCTGCAGCGTCGCGGCGAAGCTGCGCCGCTCGCCGGCGCCGAGGAAGCTGCCGAGGACGAGCGAGCGGCCATGCGAGCTGATGACCAGCCGGTTGCTCTCGTCTTCCTTCTCCTCGAGGGTAACGCGCAGCCAATAGGGCTGGAAGCGCCACGAGCGGCGGGCGCCGCGCACGTCGATGCGCTCGACGGTCAGGGCGTCCTCGGCGAGGCGGATGCGCTCCTGGCGGCGGGCGCTGCGGTAGTTGATGCGGAAGGCGAGATAGACGAGGCCGACATCGAGCCCGAAGAACCCCATCACCGGCCAGGCGCCGCGCAGCACGAAGATGGTTCCGGCGAGGATGCTGATGCCGCCGAACACCGCCATGACGGCGACGAAGCCGCGCGGCGGCAGGCTGCGATGCGGCGCCAGCACGGCATCGAGGAAGACCGGTTGCGGCGCGGCCGGGGAGACGGCATCCGTCATGGCGGCCAGGATACGGCGCCTCCGGTGCCGGCGTAAAGCCGGCCGCGCCGGCTGCGCGATGACAAATAAGCGATCACCGTCGGCCGCCGCGGCCAGCGCCGCGACGGCCGGGAAGCGTGCCGGGTCTGGCGCCTAGTACACCATGCGGGTGAAGGGCGCGACATAGGCCTGCAGCATCACCAATAGGCCGACCAGGCAGGCGAGCGCGATCGAGTGCCAGAAGACGAAGCGCAGGATCGAGCCTTCATGACCGAACCAGTTGGTCGCCGTCGAGGCGACGACGATCGATTGCGCGTCGATCATCTTGCCCATGACGCCGCCCGACGAGTTGGCCGCCGCCATCAGGATCGGGTTGAGGCCCAGCTGCTGCGAGGTGATCTTCTGCAGATTGCCGAACAGCACGTTGGAGGCAGTGTCGGAGCCGGTCAGCGCGACGCCGAGCCAGCCGAGCAGCGTGCCGAAGAACGGGTAGAGCACGCCGGCGCTGGCGAAGGCGAGGCCGAGCGTCGCATCGATGCCCGAGAGGCGGGTCAGCGTGCCGATCGCCAGCATCGCCGAGATGGTGATCAGCGAGTAGGCGCAGACCTTGATCGTCTTGCCGTATTCGGCAACCAGCCGTCCCGGCGAGAAGCCCATGACGAAACCCGAGATGATCGCCGCGATGAGCATGCCCGAGCCGGTATAGGACAACCAGGTGAAGGCGAAGACGGCGCCTTGCGGCGTCGGTTTGGCCGCCACCGGCGCGACCGCGTTGATCTGGTTGTGCAGCTCGGGAACGGGATAGGCCCAGGTGGCAAAGGGATTGACGAAGTTCTTGAACGCGTCGGTGCCCCAGACGAGCAGCACGACGCAGACGATGACCCAGGGAAGGAAGGCGGCGACGACCTGGCCCTGACTCGGCGTCGGCCCGGCCGCCTTCGGCTTGGGCATCGTCGCCGCGGATTCGTCCTTGCCGCGCAAGGCGGCCGAGAGCCACAGCTCCTTCGGGTGCCACACTTTGAGGAAGAGAATCAGGCACGCCATCGAGATGAGCGAGGCGCCGATATCGACGATCCACGGATTGACGTAGTTGGAGATTACGAATTGCGGGACCGCAAATGAGATGCCGGTGACGAGGATGGCGGGCCAGACGTCCTTCATGCCCTTCCAGCCGGAGAAAGCCCACACCACCCAG
>DATAQP010000371.1:0-3083 GCA_036264595.1 Allostellaceae bacterium | reverse complement strand
GGCGGAGCATCCGCCGTGCCCGCCCCGCAGGCGGCAACGCCGCCCTCGCAACTGCCGACCAGCACAAAAGTGGCGGCGCTCGGCGTCATGTGCGTCGGGTTTTTCATCGCCTATCTGGACATCCAGATCGTCGCGGCCTCGCTCAAGGAAATCGGCGGCGGACTCTCGGCCAGCCAGGATGAGATCGCCTGGGTGCAGACCTCCTATCTGATCGCCGAGATCATCGTCATCCCGCTCTCGGGCTGGCTGTCGCGCGTCATGTCGACGCGCTGGCTGTTCTGCATGTCCGCGGCCGGCTTCACGGCGACCAGCCTGTTCTGCGGCTGGGCCTGGGACATCGAGAGCATGATCGTCTTCCGCGCGCTGCAGGGTTTCCTCGGCGGCTCGATGATACCGACCGTCTTTACCGCCGCCTTCGCCTTCTTCCCCGGCAAGAGGATCGTCCTCGCGGCGGCGACGGTGGGCGCCTTGTCGTCGCTGGCGCCGACGCTCGGGCCGACCATCGGCGGTTGGATCACCGACAACTACTCCTGGCGCTGGCTGTTCTTCGTCAATCTCATTCCCGGCATCTTCGTCGCCGTCGTCGTTCCGCTGCTCGTGCGCATCGACAAGCCGAATCCGGCGTTGCTGCGCGGCGCCGACTATCCCGGCATGATCTTGATGGCGATCTTTCTCGGCTGCCTCGAATACACGCTCGAGGAGGGGTCGCGCTGGGATTGGTTCGGCGACGACACCATCCGCGCCACCGCCTGGATCGCCGCCGTCAGCGGGCTCGCCTTCATCTGGCGCAGCCTAAGCTACGACCAGCCGGTGGTCGATCTGCGCGCGCTCAAGAGCCGCAATTTCGCACTCGGCTGCTTCTTCTCCTTCGTCACCGGCATCGGCATCTTCGCGACGATCTTCCTGACGCCGCTCTTTCTCGGCCGAGTGCGCGGCTTCAGCGCGCTGCAGATCGGCCTCGCCATATTCTCCACCGGCATCTTCCAGATCTGCGCCATCCCGATCTACACGTTCTGCGCGCGGCGCATCGATCTGCGCTGGCTGATGATGTTCGGCCTCGCCTGCTTCGCTCTCAGCATGTGGAATTTCTCGCCGATCACCCATGATTGGGGCTGGCGCGAGCTGCTGCTGCCGCAGGCGCTGCGCGGCTTCGCGCAGCAATTCGCCGTGGCGCCGACGGTGACGCTGACACTGGGCGGGCTGGCGCCGGAGCGGCTCAAGCTCGCCTCCGGCCTATTCAACCTGATGCGCACGCTCGGCGGCGCCATCGGCATCGCCGGCTGCGGCACCATTCTCAACGACCGCACGAACTTGCACTTCCTCCGGCTCGCAGAGCATCTCAACACGGCCAATCCGGCGGTCGTCGATCTGCTGCGGCGGACTGGCGAGACGACGACGGCGCGGGGCGGCGGTGACGCGCTGCACGGCCAGACCGCCGCCCTCCAGCTGCTCTGGTCGCTGACCTGGCGGGAAGCCCAGACTCAGACGTTCTCCGACGCGTTTCTCGTCATCATGGCATGCTTCGTCGTCGCCACCGCCATGGTGCCGCTGATGCGCAAGGCGGCGCCGCCGAAGGGGCCCGCCGCCGACGCGCATTGAGCGGACACCTGCGGCGATCGATCAGGCGAATTCGGGGAAGTGCGTCGACAATTCCGCCAGCCGCAGCTTGGTGAGGCCCTTCGCTATCTCGGCTCTGATCCGCTTTTGCGCGCCGGCGTCGAGCGCGGCACGCGCGAGAAAGAGGTCTCGATCCTGGCGGCGAACCGCGGCCTGCTCGTCGAGACGGCGACGACGCTGCTCGCCAAGGAGACGATGTCGAGCGATGATCTGCGTGCCGTCGCCGCCAGGCTGCTGCCGCCGAGCGACGGGACGAAGCCGGCCAAGCTCGGTCTCGCTCTCGCGGCGGCGACCCGGCAGACGTGACATCGATAGCGGAGAAGCCCATGCGCGCGATGGTACTCGACGCCCCCCGGACGCACCTGCGCCTCGCCGATCTTCCGGAGCCGAAAGTGGCGGCGGACGAAATAGTGCTCAAGGTCCATGCCTGCGGCGTCTGCCGCACTGATCTTCACGTCGTCGACGGCGAGCTGCCAGAGCCGAAGCTGCCGCTCGTGCCCGGCCACGAGATCGTCGGCACGGTGATCGCCGCCGGCAGCGCGGTCGATCGCTTCCGCCTCGGCGACCGGGTCGGCATTCCCTGGCTGGGCTGGACCTGCGGCACCTGCGCGTATTGCCGGAACGGTCGCGAGAATCTCTGCGACCGTGCCCGCTTCACCGGCTATCAGCGCGACGGCGGCTATGCCGAGCTGGCGCTCGCCGACCAGCGCTTCGCCTTTGCCATTCCAGCGGCGTATTCGGACGAAGAAGCGGCGCCGCTGCTCTGCGCCGGGCTGATCGGCTATCGCGCGCTGCGCATGGCGGGAGACGCACAGCGCCTTGGCCTTTACGGTTTTGGCGCAGCCGCCCACATCGTCGCCCAGGTCGCCCGATTCCAGGGGCGGCAGGTCTACGCCTTTGTGCGGCCGGGCGACGTTGCCGCGCAGCGTTTCGCCGGCGACCTGGGCGCCGTCTGGGCCGGCAGCTCGGAGGAAATGCCGCCGGAGCCGCTCGATGCCGCGCTCATCTTCGCGCCGGTCGGGTCTCTCGTTCCGACGGCGCTGCGGGCGACCGTCAAGGGCGGCACGGTGATCTGCGCCGGCATCCATATGAGCGATATCCCGGCCTTTCCCTATCGCCTGCTCTGGGAGGAGCGAACCGTCCGCTCGGTCGCCAACCTGACGCGGCGCGATGGAGAGGAGTTCCTGATGCTGGCGCCGAAAGCGGGGGTCAAAACGGTGATTGAGACCCTTCCGCTCGCCCAGGCCAATGACGCGCTTGCCCGCCTGCGCGGCGGCCAGCTGCGCGGTGCCGCCGTGCTTGTACCGTAGCGGCTTCCCATTGCGCTAGGAGCCTGTCCGAGAATTCGCTAGCCGGGGCGTGATTGGTTCTGATTCAATGCTGGGCATGAGCAAGACGTTTCGAGCCTGGGACGTGGATCAGGCGTGGCTGCTGCCACCGTCGGTTCATGAGTTCGTGCCGGCGGG
>DATAQP010000194.1:0-9144 GCA_036264595.1 Allostellaceae bacterium | reverse complement strand
TCGTCGCCTGCGACATCCATCCGATCGACAATCTACGCGTGCTGCGCTATCTCGCCGACCCGCTCGGCCACGACGAGGCGGCGATCGGAAGGTGGTTCAATCATTGGATCGCCAAGGGTTTCGAGGCGCTCGAGCGGGTTCTCGCCGAGGACGGCCAGACCGGCGCGTTCTGTCATGGCGATACGCCCGGCCTCGCCGATATCTGTCTCGTCCCGCAGGTCTTCAACGCCCGCCGCTACAAGCTCGACATGGCGCCGTACCCGACGATCGGCCGGATATTCGATACGTGCATGAAGAACAACGCCTTCGAGCAGGCGCGGCCGGAGAAGCAGCCAGACGCCGAGTAGCATTCAGCCGGATTTGCGCGCGGCGGCGATCTTCTGCTTCATCGTCGCGATATCGATGGCGCCCGGTATTAATTCGCCGCCGACGATGAAGGCCGGGGTGCCGTGGATGTCGAGCGCCTGCGCCAGGTCGTAGTTGCGCTTGATGATGTCGTCGATCTCGCTCGCCGTCATGTCGCTCTTCAGCCGGTCGATATCGAGCCCCGAGGTCGTGGCCACCTGGAGGATCACCTTCTCGTCGATCTGGCCCTTCGTCGCCATCATCGCGGCATGGAACTTGTCGTACTTGGCCTGCTTGCGCGCGGCGAGCGCCACGCGCGTGGCATAGACCGAATCCTTGCCGAGGATGGGCAGCTCCTTATAGACGATGCGGAGCTGGCGATCCTCCTTGAGCAACGCCTCGAGCGCCGGCTCGACCTGCTTGCAGTACGGGCAGCGATAATCGAAGAACTCGATGAGGGTGACATCCCCCTTGGGATTGCCGGCGACCGGCGCAGTCGCGTCGTCGAGCAGCTCCTGGCGTCTTTCGACCACGGCGGCGCGCGCACGTTCCTCGCTCTGCGCCTTCATCTTCTCCTCAGCCGATTGCAGCGCCTCGACGATCACTTCGGGATGCTGCAGGATGTAGTCGTGGATGATCTGCTCGAAGGCGCTCTTCTGCGCCGGCGTCACCGTTTCGGCGGCCCGGGCGAGGGGCGTCGCGGCTAGGCCGGCAATCACGAAGCAAATCAGCAAACGCAATGACATGGGCGGTATATCTCGTGAAGCTGCGTTGATCGGCGCGGCGCGATCATGCGATAAGAACGCCGCGCCGGCAATCGACGCGCGTATCTATCGCGCAAAGGTGAAGCGTCGCCGCGCTCGCTCTAATCGTCCTTGCGGCGCGCCAGCTGCTTGAGGTCCTCGGCGCGCAGGCGGGCCGGCGTACCCGCCTTGAGGATCTGGGTGGCACGTGTCGCCTGCTGGGCGGCGAGCTCCTTGTCACCGTCGGCCATGGCTTCCTCGGCGAGCGCCAGCGCCGCCATGCCGATATCATTCTCGCGGCCATAGGCGACGCCGAGAAAATGCCAGGCAGTGCTGTTGTCCGGCTCGAGGCGGGTGCCCTCGCTCAGATTGGCGAGGGCACGCTTGTTGAGCGACGGATCGCCGGATTCGATCTGCACCTGCCCGAGCTCGGTGCGCAACAGCGCCGAATCGGGTTGCAGATGGACCGCCTCGTCATAAGGGGCGACCGCCTCGGCGACCTTGCCGTTCTCGAACAGCATCTGGCCCTTGAGCTCGTGAAAATAAGGATTCTTGGGCTCCTGGACGATCAACCCGTCGATGATGGGAAGCGCCTTGGCTATGTTGGGTATGCGGTAATACGCCACCGCGCGCGCATAGCGCGCCGCCACCGAAGTGTCGGTTTCCTTGTATTGTTCCAGCGTCTTGGCCGGCGGGTTGAGGAAGCCGGCAAGCTTTGCCACCATACGCTTGTGCGCTTCGATGAATTCCGGCTTGTCCGGCACGTCGCTGAAGCGCGAATGGTTGACGAACTCCTGCACGTATTCGATGCGTTGGCGGGTCAGCGGATGGGTTCGCAGATAAGGGTCCTGCCGCGACGCGGAGAGCAGATCCTCGTTCTCCAGGATGTGGAAGAACTGGAGCAGGCCTTTCGACGACTGGCCGGTGGCGTCGAGAAAGCCGAGTCCGGCCTGATCGGCCTTGGCCTCCTGCTCGACCGAATATTGCAGGATCGAGCGCTGGCCGACCCCGGCGCCGCCGGCGAGGACGCCGCCGGCGCCTTGACCGTGGGCCGCCGCGGCCGCCGCGGCACCTAGCACCATGGCGATGATGCTCTTGATGGTGGCGTTGCGCAGCGCCTCCTGGGTGCGGGCGAGATGGCCGCCGGCGATGTGGCCGGTTTCGTGCGCGGCGACGCCGATGACCTGATCCGGGGTCTGGCTGCGCATCAGCAGGCCGGTATTGAGGAAGAGGTTTTGTCCGCCGGCGACGAAGGCATTGAGGCGGGCGTCGTTGACGAGATAGATGCGGATCACCGCAGGGTCGAGCCCGGCCACCGCGAAAACTGGCGAGACGAACTGTCGGATGGTAGTTTCGATCTCGGCGTCGCGAATGAAATTAATCGGCTGCTGGGCGGATGCCTCACGCGGCGCCGCCAGAGTGAATATCGTAAGAGCGCAAAGGGCCCGGCGAAGAATGTTGGATATCAGCAAGCGTATCCCCGCGTTTCAGCGTACAATTGGTCATCGCGGGCAGGCTCGTCAATGCGCGATAGCGCTTGCCGCCCTGCTGCTCGCCTCGTGCGGTGCCACGACGGCCCTGCCGAAGATCGACACGCCGAGGATCCGCCTTGCGGGCTATGTGGCCGGCGATGAACCGCGCGCGGTCAAGGCGGCGCAGGACATATTGGCGCAAGGAGGGACCGTCGCCGATGCCGGCGTCGCGCTCGCCCTGACGCTGACGGTGACGCTGCCGTCGCGCGCCAGCCTGGGCGGCGGCGGCGCCTGCCTCATCCATAATGGGCGCGATCCGACGAGCAGCCAGCCGCTCTTCGGTGCCGACCCAGGAATCTTCGGCCCGGGGCGCAGCGAGGAGCCGCTGCTGACGCAATCGGTGGAATTCTTGCCCCGCCGCGGCCGGGACGGTGGCACGCTCGGCCTGCCGACTCTGGCGCGCGGGCTCTACTCGCTCCATGCCAAATACGGCAAGCTGCGCTGGGAACAGATCGTCGCCGGCGCGGAGAACATGGCGCGCTTCGGGGTGCCGGTGTCACGCGCCTTCGTCGCCGATATCGAGGCGGTGCATGCCGAGATCACCGGGCCGAACGGTCAGCCGCTCGCCGAGGGCGACATTCTGCCGCAAGGCGAGCTCGCCGACACGCTGGCAGGGCTGCGCACGCGCGGCGCCGGCGATCTCTATCTCGGGAAGCTCGCGGCGGATTATGTCGCTGGCGCTGGCGGCGAGATCGACGCGGCGCGGCTGCGCGATGTCAGTCCGGTCTGGCAGGACCTCAAGGGCGTGCCGTTCGGCAACAATGTCGTCTATTTTTCGGCGACGCCCGGCGGTGCGCTTGCCGAGAAGCTATGGACCGCGGTGAAGGGCGATCCCGGCGACTCGTTCTTTGGCCGCGTCGTGCAGACGGTCACCGGCGGCAAGAGTTCCGGCGCGAATGACGTACCGCGGCATGCCCTCGCCGTCGCCGATGCGGCGGCGGGTCAGCTTCCCGCCGGAGCGTCGCCCACCGCGGGAGATGGCGATGCGGCGACCGGTTTCGTCATTGTCGACTATCGCGGCGCCGCGCTTGCCTGCACCTTGACGACGGGACGGATGTTCGGGGCCGCACGCCTCATCGGGCGTACCGGCGTTCTCGCCAGCCTGGCGGTGCCGGGCGAGAAATCAGATGGGCTCTCCGGCGCTGCGATGTTCGTCACCAACGAGAACGTTCGCAAGCTGTTCGGCGCGTTTGCCGCCGGCGGCGACCGCAGCGGCTCGCAAGCTCTGGTCGAGACGGCGCTCAACACCTTCGCCTCGCCGCTGTCGCTCGATCAGGCGATGGCGACCGCCCGCGTCTACGCTGCCGGACCGGGTGTCATCCTCGCCGAGCCCGGATTGCCGCTCGGCCAACGGCAGGTCACGGAAGCGGCGAAGCTCGGCAGTGTGAATGGCGTTGCCTGCCCGAACGGCATTCCCGGCGATGATCAGAGCTGCGCGGTGCTTGCCGATCCGCGCCGCAATGGCCTAACCGCCACGGCAGAGCGCCGGCGCTAGGCGATGGTTCTCAAGGTCTCGCGCCGCGGCCAGATCCCGCCCTTCATCGTCATGGATGTGATGCGGGCGGCGAACGACCGCGCGGCGAGCGGCGCCGACGTGCTGCACCTGGAGGTCGGGCAGCCCTCGACCAGCGCGCCTGCCAAGGTCATCGCCGCGGCGCAGGCGGCGCTGCGCGACGACATGCTCGGCTATACCGAGGCCTTCGGCCTGCCGGCGCTGCGCCGACGCCTCGCCGATCACTACGCCGCGGTCTACGGCGTCGCCGTCGATCCGGCGCGCATCCTGCTGACGACGGGCTCGTCGGGCGCCTTCCTGCTCGCCTTTCTCGCCGCCTTCGAGCCCGGCGATCGCGTCGCTCTCGCCTCGCCGAGCTATCCCGCCTATCGCAACATCCTGACCGCGTTGGGACTCGTTCCCGTCGAGCTGCCGGCGGGTCCCGAGCAACGCTACCAGGCATCGGTGGCGGCGTTGGAGCGCGCCTCCGGACCGATCGAGGGGCTGATCATCGCCAGCCCGGCGAATCCGACCGGCACGATGCTGACGCGCGAGGAAATTGCCGCCATCGCCGGCAAATGTGCCGCATCGGGGATACGCCTCGTCTCCGACGAGATCTATCATGGCCTCACCTACGGCCCGATCGCCGCATCGACCGCGCTCGCCGTCAGCGACGACGCGATCGTCGTCAATAGTTTCTCGAAATATTTCTCGATGACGGGCTGGCGACTCGGTTGGATGATCGTGCCGCCGTCGCTTCTGCGTGCCGTCGAGTGCCTGGCGCAGAACTTCTTCATCTCGCCGCCGACGCTGGCGCAGCACGCCGCGCTGGCGGCCTTCGACTGCGAGGAAGAGCTGCGCGGCAATGTCGCCCGCTATGCCGCCAATCGCGCCTTGCTGCTCGCCGAGTTGCCGGAAGCCGGATTCGATCGGCTGGCACCGGCGGACGGCGCCTTCTACCTCTACGCCGATATCGGCGCGCTCACCAATGACAGCGTCGAGTTCTGCCGGCGCATGCTGGCCGAAACCGGGATCGCCTGCACGCCGGGAACCGATTTCGATCCGGCGCGTGGTCATGCGACCTTGCGGATATCCTTTGCCGGCTCGGCGGAAACCATCGCCGAGGCGGCGCGCCGCCTCAAAGTCTGGCGCGGCGGGCGGGGCTAGGGCCCGCCCGCCGACCGCGGCGAAACCGCTCTTGACGATCTAGGAGTCGATCAAGCGTTGCCACCAGCCGCGCTTGGGGTTGGCGGGCTTCTCGGTGACCAGCTTTGGCTCGGGGATCGTCGAGCCGGTCTTCGCCGCGGCGCTCTCTTCCAAGCCCGCCATGGCATGCGCGTGCTCTTCCTTCGGTCGTTCCGGCTCGCTCATCGCCGGGACGGGAGACGGCGGCTGGTAGCCGCGCAGCGTCTCGCCGGCCTCCATGACCGGCGCTTCCGCCGTATCGATCGTCTCCTCGCTGATGGGCAGCGGCGCCGAGGTGAAGGCCGGTTCGATGCTAGGCGGCGCGGCCTCTTCGGTACTCGCCTGCTGGTGGACGATTTCGATCCGCTCCGCAGCGGGCATCGGCGCGCTCTCGTCGGATGCGAAGCCGGCACCGTCATCGCCGCCCGAACGGCCGACGGCATCGCCGCGGCCCCGCCGTCTGCCGCCACGTTTGCCGCGCCGGCGGCGCTTGCGGCCGGCATCGCCTTCGCCTGCCGGTCCGGGGACTGGCGTGAAGCCTTCGCCGGTCGGCTCGACGCTCTGCGGCTCGCCCTCCATCGTCGCCGGGAAGGGGCGCGCGAACTCGACGGCGGCGTGCTCGCCCCCTTGTCCGACGCCGGCCTCGCCATGCTCCTGTGCTTGCCCGGTCCGCTCATAGGGCCCGTCATGCGCCTGCTGGCCGTGCCCGGCTTCCGGTTCGTCGCCGGGACGGCGACGGCGGCGGCGACGGCGGCGCCGACGGCCGCGCTCTTCCTCGCTCATCTCCGCACCCTGCTTCTCCTCGCCGTTGGCGGACGCCGCCGCTTGCGGCACCGCCTCGCCCTCGTCGATCTCCTCGTCGTCGTCCTCGACGGATGGCGGCAGCTGGACGATTGCGGGCGGCAGGGTTGCCGCTTCCGCCGGCGTCAGGTTGCGCAGCCGCTCGAGGCGGAAGGCGGGTGGAATCAGCGTGTCGTCATTCGCCACGGTCACACGGAAGCCATAGCGCAGCTCGATCTGCGCCAGCGCCTCGCGCTTCTGATTGAGGACGTAGAGGGCGACCGCGGTCGGCACGTAGATGCAGATTTCGGCGGACCGGCGACGGATGCCTTCCTCCTCTATGGCGCGCAGGACGTGAAGCGCGGTCGATTCGGTCGAGCGGATATGGCCGGTACCGGCGCAATGCGGGCAGGGCTGGGTCGAGGCCTCGACCAGCGAGGGGCGCAGGCGCTGGCGCGACAATTCGAGCAAACCGAAGGGGCTGATGCGGCCGAGTTGGATGCGCGCGCGGTCGTATTTCATCCCCTCCTTGAGGCGGCGCTCGACCGCTCCCTGGTTGCGGTGCTCGTCCATGTCGATGAAATCGATGACGATGAGCCCGGCGAGATCGCGCAGGCGGAGCTGGCGGGCGACCTCTTCGGCCGCCTCCAGATTGGTGCGCAGCGCCGTCTCCTCGATATTGCGCTCCTTGGTCGAGCGGCCCGAATTGACGTCGATGGCGACGAGAGCCTCGGTCGGATTGATCACGATGTAGCCACCCGAGCGCAGCTGCACGACCGGCGAATGAATGAGATCGATCTGGCTTTCGACCTGGAAGCGATGGAAGAGGGGGATGGTGTCGCGATAGGGCTGCACCCGCTTGGCGTGGCTAGGCATCAGCATCTTCATGAAGGCTTTTGCCGTCTTGTAGCCTTCCTCGCCCTCGACCAGCACCTCGTCGATGTCGCGCGCGTAGAGGTCGCGAATCGAGCGCTTGATGAGGTTGCCCTCCTCGTAGATGAGGGCCGGCGCCGTCGATTGCAGGGTCAGGCTGCGGATCTCGTCCCACAGGCGGAGCAGATATTCGAGATCGCGCTTGATCTCGGCCTTCGAGCGCTCGCTGCCGGCGGTGCGGACGATGACGCCCATCCCCTCCGGGAGCTCGAGCTCCTCGAGGAGCTCCTTGAGGCGCCGGCGGTCGGTGGCGCTGGTGATCTTGCGCGAGACGCCGCCGCCGCGCCCGGTATTGGGCATCAGCACACAATAGCGCCCGGCGAGCGAGAGGTAGGTGGTCAGCGCGGCGCCCTTGTTGCCGCGCTCTTCCTTGGTGACCTGCACCAGCATGATCTGGCGGCGCTTGACGACTTCCTGGATCTTGTAGTGGCGCAGCGAGCGCGAACGCTGGCGGGCGGCTTCCTCGAATTCGTCGCCGCCAACCGTCTCGACCGATTCCGCGGCCTGCGACTCGGCATTCTGGGACTCGGCGGTCTGGGATTCGGCGGTCTGGGACTCGGCGGTCTGGGATTCGGCGCCCGCCTCACTGGCGACGAACTCGCTGGTCACGAGCTCGCTGGTCACGAACTGGGGGGTGACGAACTCGGTGCCGCCAGTCTGCACGATGGTGGGCTCGGGCTCGGCATCCGCAGCCGCGCTCTCGCGGGTCTCGAATTTGGCAGGCAGGGCGCTCTGCGTCTCGGCGACGCTCCGCTCGGCCCGCGCGTAGTCACGATCGCCGGCCTCCTCGTGCGGGGCTTCGGCCGGTGGCGGAGAATACTCGGACGCGACCGTATGAGATGCCGGGTAGGGCTCATCGGTGGAGACGAGCTCCGCTGACGGCGGCGCGGCTATGTCACCGGCCTCGGATTCAACGGTCCCGAATTCGCCGGCCTGGGATTCCGCGGGTCGCGCGGGCAACTCGGGCGGACCTTGCTCTTCGACCGGCGCGCCGTCGGCATGATCGACATGAGGGGTCTCGTCCTCGACCGCGGCATGCTCGCTCTCGCTGGCATCGCTGCGGCGATGGTCGCGGTGTCCACCACGCCTGCCGCGCCGTTCATTGTCGCGCTCGTCACGCTCGTCGTAATGCGGGGCGCGATCGCCGATCGGAATGCGGTAGTAGTCGGGATGGATCTCGCTGAAGGCGAGGAACCCGTGCCGGTTGCCGCCGAAATCGACGAAGGCTGCTTGGAGCGAGGGCTCTACCCGCGTGATCTTCGCGAGGTAGATGTTTCCCTTGACCTGTTTCTTGGTGGAAGTCTCGAAATCGAATTCATCGAGACGGTTGCCGTCGAGAACGACGACCCGGGTTTCTTCCGGGTGGGTCGCATCGATTAGCATGCGTTTTGCCATGATGGGCGGACTCCGGGACGCGCTGCGTGGCCCGCGCGAATGACGAGCCGCAGCGCCTTCCTGTCAGGTGCGAAGCTGCGGCGCTTCCGGGTACTCCGTCGAAAGGCATATTTGTACGTGCCATGGCGTAACTCTCAGGGGCCGCGATCCGGACGATTCCGGAATCTTAGCTTCGGGGTTTCATATATCCGCGTTGTCGAAGCGTCACTGAAGCGGGACGGCGATACCTCGGGAGGCATCGATCTCCAAGACCCGCCGCGACGTCGCCGCATGGCCGCTGGGGCGGCCGATTGGCAGACTGCGGTGTTTCGCCCGTTTAAGATACAGTCCACAGGCGCTGGCTACAATGACTTCCTGCCTACCCGCGATAAGAGTTATTTAACCAATATAACCCTCTATGGGTGTGTTCACGGCGAAGTTGCATAGCTAGCCCCGCAATTGTGCGGCAATGAGTGATAACAGCAACGCAAGAAAGCGTTACAATGTCCATTGTCCCTCAGGTAGGGATAACAGGACTTTCACCCGGCGGCGGCAGTCATGCGGATCATCAAGGTTTTTGTCGTGCTGGGGCTCGTCCTCGCCGTCCTCGGCGGTGGCTTGGCCGGGCTAGCCTATTGGCATTTCAGTCGCGATCTGCCCGACTATCAGCAACTTGCCGATTACGAGCCGCCGATCGTCACCCGCGTCCATGCCGGGGATGGCAGGCTGCTGGCGGAGTATGCCAGCGAGCGCCGCGTCT
>DATAQP010000031.1:0-2228 GCA_036264595.1 Allostellaceae bacterium | reverse complement strand
CGGCGCTCTCAGCTTCGGCGGCGGGCTCATCGCCTGGATGCATCGCGAAGCCGTCGAGACGAGAAAATGGCTTAGCGATCAAGAGTTTCTCAGCGGGCTGGCGATCTGCCAAGTGCTGCCAGGCGGCAACATGGTCAACATGTCGCTCTATCTCGGCATCCGGCTCCGCGGGGCGCTCGGCGCGATCACCGCGCTCCTCGGCCTCGTCGGCCTGCCGATCCTCTTCGTCATCGCCATCGCCACGGTCTATGCGCGGTTCGACACGCTGCGCACCCTGCATCTCGTCCTCGACGGCGTCGCCGCCGCCGCGGTCGGCATGAACATCGCCACCGGCGTCAAGGCGGCGCGGCGCAGCAAGACGCTTGTTCCTATCGCCATCGCCGTCGCCGTGTTCGTCGCGGTGGGGATATTTCACTGGCCGATGCTCGTCGTCGTCGCCTGCGTCGCGCCGGTCAGCATCGTCCTCGCCCGCAGAGCACGAGGGCCGGCACCTCAAGGATCGCCCCATGGATGAAGAGCTGCTGATCGGACTGCTGCGCGTCTTCGTGCCGCTCTCGTTCTTGTCGATCGGCGGCGGCGGCACCATCCTCGCCGAGATGGCGCACCAGACTGTCGACGTCCATCACTGGCTGACGCGGCGCGAGTTCGTCGACCTCTTTGCCATCACCCGCGCCGCCCCCGGCCCGGGCATCCTCATCGTCACGCTGATCGGCTGGAAGGTCGCGGGCTGGCTCGGTGCCGTCGTCGCCACCCTCGCCCTCTTCGTGCCGTCGAGCCTGCTGTTCTGCGCCGTCACCGTGCTGTGGCAGCGCTTCAGCGGCTCGCCCTGGCGCGATACGATCGAGCGCGGCCTGGCGCCGATAGCGGTCGGCCTCATCTTCGCCGGCGCCTATGCCGTGCTCGAGGCCACGCAAGGCGGGCTGCTCGCCTTCGCGACGGCGGGAATCGCGGCGGCGCTGCTGCTGTGGCGGCCGATCCACCCGTTGTTCTTGCTATGCGTCGCCGCCGCGATCTACGGCGTCGTCCTGCCGATCGCCTGAGACCGCGCCCTCATGCATGACCACCGCGCTCTCGGCGCTGACCGTCCCGCTGATCCTGGTTCTGCTCGGCATGTAGGCCGCCGCCCTGTGTCCGCCGTCACTGCGCAGCGCAGCGCCCAAGCGTCTTATTGCTTGCCGTCGAGCAATGCCGCTACAGGATGCCTCCGATGCCCCTCGCCCAGACCCTCGCCTTCCCCTCCGCCTTCGACCGCACGTCACCCCGCCATACGCTGCGCTCGCCGGTGTGGGTCGCACGCCTCGCCACGATGTGGGGTGCTGCCGGTGCGGTGCTGGTGCAGGCGGCGGTCTTCGGCCTCGTCGCCCGCCTCGCGCTGCATCTCGACTCGGCAGCCTTGCCGGGCCTGGCGGTGAGCGTGATCGGCCTCGCCCTCGGCGCCCTCGCCATGCTGGGCAGCAAATCGCTCGCCGCGCCGCCCCAGCTCGCCGCCTAAGCCGCCGTCCTATTTTTGCCACAGCCCGCGATGGATTGAATTTCACCCGCCATCGTTGTGGAAGCGTCCGGCATTTTTCCGAGCGCCCCGAAGGAGGGCATCATGAGCATCTTGGTAAAACGGCCCCCGAATACCCGCCCCCCGAATACCCTTCCGACGACTATCCGTCGCTTGCTGCGTGGCGCCGCATTGGCGCTGGTGCTCGCCGCCGTGGCCACCGGCGTCGCGACACGGCCGGCGCTCGCCGACGATGACTGGCACGGCGGCTGGCATGGCGGCCATGAACACCAGGAATGGCGCGGGCGCGAGTGGCGGGAGCACGAATGGCGCATCCATCACGGCTATGCCTACGGCCCGCCGGCCTATGTCTATGCCCCCGCACCGGCCTATGCTTATGCGCCGCCCCCGGTTGTCTACGCCCCGCCGCCGGTCATCTATGCCCCGCCCCCGGTGGCGTCGCTCAATTTCGTCTTCCCGCTCGGTCACCGGTAAGCGCGCATAGCTCCGCCGGCCGCACGGCCCCGCTCGGACGAGCGGGGCCGTTGCTGCTTCTAAAGACCGAGAAGTTCTGCCTAGAGGCTCCGCAGAGAGGCTGTTACAGTCGGCCATCGCAAGGCCACCGGCACACACCGGAACAGCCCAATAGAGGCTCAGCCTGTAGGGAGGATTTCATGATCAAGCCGATGGTCGGGACACTGACGGCTGCCGCGCTGGCCGCGGCGGCGATCGCCATGCC
>DATAQP010000330.1:0-3728 GCA_036264595.1 Allostellaceae bacterium | reverse complement strand
ACCGCCGGCCTCGCCGGCGGCGCCAACTATTCCACCTGCCTCGCGCGGCGGCGACCAGCGCTCCCACAGCCCAGCGAAGGCGAGCGGCGCGCCGTCGCGCGCGCTGATGAGGTAGGGCTGCTTCGTCGCATCGCCCGGTTTCCACTCGTAGAAGCCGTCGGCCGGCACCAGACAGCGTCGGCGCGCGAAGGCGTCGCGGAAGGCCGGCTTCCTCGTGATGGTCTCGGACCGCGCATTGATCATCTTGGCGCCGCCGGCGAGGCTGGAAGCCCAGGACGGCACGAGGCCCCAACGCAGCATCTGCAGCGTCCGCTCGCCGGGCGGCTGCTTGCGCTGGCGGATCACCGGCACCTCCTGGGTCGGCGCGATGTTGTAGCGCGGCGCGAGATTTGGCTGCTCGACGAAGCCGAAAGCCTGGCGCAGCTGCTCGGCCGGGGTGGTGAGAAGGAACCGCCCGCACATCGCCCCCTCTCGCGCGCTCCTGCTCGCCGGTCATGTCAAAGCTGCGCCGCGCCAAAAAGCGATTGGCCGGGCATCGCCCGCCCCCTATCTTACACATCCATAAGAGCAAACTAGAGGAAGAGCGGTCGCATGGGACAGTTTGGAATGGGCCAGCCGGTCCGGCGCCTCGAGGATCACCGTCTCGTCACCGGCCATGGCCGCTACACCGACGACATCAACCTGGCGCACCAGGCCTATCTTCATGTGCTGCGCTCGCCGCACGCCCATGCCAGGATCACCCGCCTCGACACCAAAGAGGCCGTCGCGGCGCCCGGCGTGCTGGCCGTCTATACCGCCGCCGACTTGGCGCGTGACGGCATCGGCGCGATCCCCTTCCTGACGCCGCTGCCCAACCGCGACGGCAGCGCTTGCAAGTCGATGCCCTACCCGGTGTTCGCCTCCGACATCGTCCGCCATGCCGGCGATGCCGTCGCCGCCATCGTCGCTGAGACGGCGGCACAGGCACGCGACGCCGCCGAGCTCGTCGCCGTCGATTACGAGACGCTGCCGGCAACCGTCGACACCGCCGCCGCGCTGGAGGCCGGCCAGCCGCTGGTCTGGGACGAGGCGCCGAACAATCTCCATCTCGACTGGGAGATCGGCGACAAGGCGGCGACCGATGCCGCTTTCGCGCGCGCCAAGCACGTCGTCGCGCTGCGCCTCGGCAACAACCGGCTGGTCGCCAACTCGATGGAGACGCGCAACGCGATCGGCGAATGGAATCCCGGCGAGGAGCGCTACACGCTGCACGCCTCGACCCAGGGCTCGCACCCGGTACGCCAGATGATGGCCGGGGTGCTCGGCGCGCCGGAGAACCGCATCCGCGTGGTGACGCCGGATGTCGGCGGCGGCTTCGGCATGAAGCTCTTTCTCTACCGCGAGTTCGTCCTCGTGCTCTACGCCGCGCGCAAGCTCGGCCGGCCGGTCAAATGGGCGCCCGAGCGCGCCGAGGCCTTCCTCAGCGACACGCAGGGACGCGACAACGTCACCGATGCCGAGCTGGCGCTCGACGGCGACGGCAAGTTCCTCGCCATCCGCGTCGCCACGATCGCCAATCTCGGCGCCTATCTCTCGAATTTCAGCAGCTTCATCCCGACCCTGGCGGGCACCCAGATGCTGACCGGGCTCTATCACATGCCGGCGGCCTATGTCGGGGTGAAATGCGTCTTCACTCATACCGTGCCGGTCGACGCCTATCGCGGCGCCGGGCGGCCGGAGGCGGCCTTCGTCGTCGAGCGCCTCGTCGACGTCGCGGCGCGGCGGCTCGGCATCCCGCCCGCTGAATTGCGCCGGCGCAATTTCGTCAAGCGCGAGCAGATGCCCTACAACACCGCGCTCGGCCTGACCTATGACAGCGGCGATTTCGTGCGCAACATGGACGACGCGCTGCGCCTCGCCGACTACGCCGGCTTCGCCGGCCGGCGCGACGCCGCGCGCAAGCAGGGCAAATTGCGCGGCTTCGGCTTCTCGACCTATATCGAGCAATGCGGCACCGGCGGCGACGAGATGGCGGAGCTGCGCTTCGACCCCTCGGGCGGCGTCACCCTGCTCATCGGCACGCAATCCTCCGGCCAAGGCCACCATACCGCCTACGCCCAGCTCGTCGCCGACGGGCTCGGCATCCCGCTCGAGCGGATCCGCTTCCATCAGGGCGACACCGACGCGGTCAGCTTCGGCCGCGGCACTGGCGGCTCGCGCTCGCTGCCGGTCGGCGGCAACGCCGTGCGCGGGGCGATCGACAAGGTGATCGCCAAGACCAAGAAGATCGCCGCCCACAAGCTCGAGGCGGCCGAGGCCGATATCGAGTTCGCCGATGGCGTCTTCCGCATCGCCGGAACTGACCGCCACATCGACTTCGTCAGCGTCGTCAAGGATTCCTTCGAGCCCGGCAATCTGCCGCAAGGCATGGAATCCGGCCTCGACGAGACCGCGCGCTACATGCACAAGGCCTCGACCTTTCCCAATGGCTGCCATGTCTGCGAGGTCGAGATCGAAATCGATACCGGCGCGACGCGCGTCGTGCGCTTCCTCGTCGTCGACGATTTCGGCACGGTGGTGAACCCGCTGCTGCTTGAAGGCCAAGTTCATGGGGGCATCGGCCAGGGCATCGGCCAGGCGTTGCTCGAGGATTGCGTCTACGACCGCGAATCCGGCCAGCTCGTTACCGGCTCGTTCATGGATTACGCCATGCCGCGCGCCGACAACGTCTCTTCTATCGAGTTCTCCTACAACGTGGTGCCGTGCACGACCAACCCGCTCGGCGTCAAGGGTGCCGGCGAGGCGGGCGCGATTGGCGCGCCGCCGGCGGTGATCAACGCCGTGGTCGACGCGCTCTCCGCCTATGGCGTCGAGCATGTCGAGATGCCGGCGACCGCAGAGCGCGTGTGGCGCGCCATCGCCGAGTCCGGCACCGCGAAGGCGGCGGAATAGGCGCGGGCGCTTGTCCGCCCCCCTCGCCGCCGGCGAGCTCGAAAGACTTCTCGCCGCCACCTTCGACGCGGCGCGGCGCGCCGGCGAGGCGATCATGGAGATCTATGCCGGCGACATCGCGGTCACCCGCAAGGCCGATGCCTCGCCGGTGACGCTCGCCGATGCGCGTGCCGAGACGATCATCCTCGCCGCGCTCGCCGCGGCGGCGCCCGGCATTCCGGTGGTCGCCGAGGAACAGGCCGAGGCCGACGGCTTGCCGGCCGAGACGGCAGATCTCTTCTGGCTCGTCGATCCGCTCGACGGCACCAAGGAGTTCATCAGCCGCAATGGCGAGTTCACCGTCAATATCGGGCTGATCCAGGGCGGTCGGCCGCTCCTCGGCATGGTCCATGTGCCGGCGCTCGGCGTCACCTATGGCAGCGCCGGAGCAGGCACGGCGCGGCGCTGGCGCGGCGCCACAGCTTCCGAGCCGATCGCGGCGCGCCGCGTGCCGCCGGGCGGGCTCGTCGTCGTGCACAGCCGCTCGCACGAGAACAATGAGAAATTCGACGCCTATCTCGTCGGCAAGAACGTGGCCGAGAAGCGCGTCTGCGGCAGCTCGGTCAAATTCTGCCTGCTCGCCGCCGGCGAGGCGGACCTCTATCCGCGCTTCGGCCCGACGATGGAATGGGACACCGCCGCCGGCCATGCGGTGCTGCTCGCCGCCGGCGGCAGCGTTACCACGCTCGAAGGCGCGCCTTTCGGCTATGGCAAGCCGGGCTTGCGCAACCCGGGATTCATCGCGCGCGGCTTGAGAT
>DATAQP010000187.1:0-6030 GCA_036264595.1 Allostellaceae bacterium | reverse complement strand
ATGCCGCGGCCATTGTCGCGCACCTCGACGGTGCCGTCGGCCTCGAGCGTGAGGTCGATGCGCGTCGCATGGCCGGCGACGGCCTCGTCCATGGCATTGTCGAGCACCTCGGATACGAGGTGATGGAGGGCGCGCTCGTCGGTGCCGCCGATATACATGCCGGGTCGCCGGCGCACCGGCTCGAGTCCTTCGAGGACCTCGATATCCTTGGCGGAATAACTTGGTGCGGTCTTGCGGGCGAGATTGTCGAAGAGATCAGCCATAGCGCGTATTATAGAAACCGGCCCGAGAACAAGGCAAGCAGCATACGGTATTCGGCGACAATTACTGCCCCAACATATGGTTGTATCTGCGATGATCGATAAACCGAAAAGGACCGCGCATTCCTCGGCTTCCGCCACCGGCGAGCCGGCTTTGCGCACCATCGCGATGCCGGGCGATGCCAATCCGAACGGCGACATATTCGGTGGCTGGCTGCTCGCCCAGATGGATCTCGCCGGCGGCAGCGTCGCCTCGCAGCGCGCGCAGGGCCGCGTCGCCACTGTCGCGATCACCGGCATGACCTTCCATCGCCCAGTCTTCATCGGCGACGAGGTGAGCTGTCATGCGACGGTCACGCGAGTCGGCCGTACCTCGATAACCATCCATATCGAGACCTGGGTGCGCCGCCATCTCAGCACCGAGCGGGTCAAGGTGACCGAGGGCACCCTCACCTATGTCGCCATCGGCGACGACCGCCGGCCCCGCCCCGTTCCGGACACGAGCGGCACGATCGCGGTCTAGGCGACGGCTCCTCCACCGTTCGGTGTGGCCGTAAGAACGTCTTAAGCCATTCGCGATAGTCTGGCCGTCGTCAGATTCCGGATGCACCTTATAAATGCGCAAGCGTCTCGAAAATCTCCGTTTGATGACGAAGATGGTGTTTCCCATCGCGGTCATGCTGTTGGTCGCGCTCGGGATCGTCGCCTTCGCCGAACGCAGCCTCGACAGGCTGCGGGCGCAAGCCCATGAAATCATTCGCGTAAAGGCGGCGCGCCAGGCTTTAGCCTTGAGCGCGTCCGCGTCCCTCAACGGCGTCGCGGCCAGCGAGAAGAACGCGATGCTGATGACCGACAAGGCGGGGCTCGACGTCTTCGCGTCCGGCTATGTCACCGAGATCGACCATCTCAAGGCAAGCATCGCAGGGTTGCGGGCGCTGACGGTCGATCCGCTCGAGATCGCCGCGCTCGACGACATGGAGGACGCGGTCGCGGCCTATTTCGCGACCGGCGAGCAATTGTACCAGCTGATGGTCGATCGCGAGTTCGACAAGGCGCATGCGCTATCGACCGGCGCGGCGCAGGAAGCACGCGACCGGCTGATCGCCTTGATCCGCGTCGAGGTCGAGCGCAGCGCCGCCCAGATGCAACAGGCCGAGCGCGACGCCGATGCGCTCTACCAGCGTACGGTCGAGCTTCTCGTCGTCCTGTCGGTCGGCGGGTTGTTCTGCGCCATCCTGATGGTGGGCTGGATCAGCACGCATTTGATCATCCGGCCGCTGACGACGATCACCGATGCGATGGGGCGGCTGAGCCAGGGCGATCTCGACATCGAGATCGAAAATGCCGAGCGGCGCGATGAGATCGGCATTCTCGCCCGCGCCTTGACCGTCTTCCGAGAGCACAGCCTCGCCTTGCGCCAGCGCGAGGCCGAGCTGCGCGCCGCCCGTGACGCGGCGATCGTCGCCGATCGCTCGAAATCCGAGTTCCTCGCCAATATGAGTCACGAGCTGCGCACCCCGCTCAATGCGGTCATCGGCTTCGCCGAGCTCATGCGCGACGAGACGTTCGGCGCGCTTGGCAACGAGCGCTATCGCGACTATGCCGCCGACATCCACGGCAGCGGCACCCACCTTCTCGCCATCATCAACGACATACTCGACCTCGCCAAGATCGATGCCGGCAGCATGACGTTGCGTGAGCTCGAGTTCGATCTTGCCGCGCTCTGCCGCGCCGCCTTGCGCATCGTCTGGCCACGCGCGATCGCGTCGGAGATAACCATCGCCTTGTCCGAGGTGCCGGCGCAGTCGCGGGTATGGGCCGATGAGCGGCTGCTGAAGCAGGCGCTGCTGAACCTCTTGTCGAACGCGGTGAAGTTCTCGCATCCCGGCGGCGAGGTGCGCGTCGAGGTGATCGACGTCCCCGAGGGGCCGATCGAGATCCGCGTCAGCGACCGCGGCATGGGCATGCGGGCAGAGGATATTCCCGCCGTCCTGCAGCCCTTCGTCCAGATCGACGGCTCGCTGCAGCGCCGCTACGACGGTACTGGGCTCGGCCTGCCGCTCACCAAGTCGATCGTCGAGATCCATGGCGGCGAGCTCGTCATCGACAGCACGCCGGGCGTGGGAACGGCGATCACCATCCGCCTCCCCGCGACGCGCCGGCGGTCATCCCTCGTCCAATATGACCCCTTCCCTGACGTAGCGCTCGCACGCACGGTTTCGTGAACCCGGCGGATTGATGCCGCATATCCAGGACGTCGCGCGCCGAGTCGCGCTTGCCGGCTATGTTGCGCTCGCGCCGGACCTCATGTCGGCCACCGGCGGGACGCCGGATGACGAGGACAAGGCGCGCGTCGAGTTCGCCAAGGTCGATCTCGCCGTCGCGCGCAAGGACGCGGTGGCGGCGCTCGCCTATCTGAAGTCGCGTCCCGATGTCAGCGGCCGCGTCGGCGCCGTCGGCTTCTGCTGGAGCGGCGGCATGGTCAATTTCCTCGCCACCGCGGTGCCCGATCTCGGCGCCGGCGTCGTCTATTGCGTATTACGGCCGCACGCCGCCGCTCGAGGACGTCGCCAAGATCAAGGCGCCGCTGCTCAACTATGCCGGGCTCGACGAGCAGCTTACCGCGACGGTGCCCGCCTATGAGGAGGCGCTCAAGGAAGCCGGCAAGAGCTACACGCTCTACGTCTATCCTGGTGTCAATCACGCCTTCAACAACGATACCGGTGCGGCGCGTTACGAGAAGGCAGCGGCGACGCTCGCCTGGGAGCGCACCATCGCATTCTTCGACAAGACTCTGAAAGGAGCGTAGTCCGGACTCAGAGATCCGAAATCGAACCGCTGGTCGCTCCCAGACCCATCTCGTGCTCTATGACATCGAGCAGCTCCCTGGCGCGCACCGGCTTGTGGATCAGGGCGCCGTAGGTCGGGCCCTTGCGATCGGGGCCGGAGGCTTGGCCCGACAAATAGATGACATGCAGATTCGGCCGCATGAGCTTGGCCTGGCGCGCCAGCTCGAAGCCGCTGAGGCCCGGCATCTTGATGTCGGTGATCATGAGATCGACCGAACGTTCGACGAGGATGCGCAAGGCCTCATAGCCGTCCGCAGCCGTGAGCACGGTATAGCCCGGCTCGGCCAGAATGGCGACGACGACGTCGCGCAATTCGAGATCGTCGTCAACCAGCAATATGGTACGTAACGGCATCATTCTCTACTGAGAACACCCGCGCGAGATTGTTCTTGCCGACCCCGGGGCTGGATACGCTGCCGTTGCCCGAGCAGCAACCGCCCCTTTCGTGTCAGTCCTGACAAGGGTCGCAGACGCTGCCGGCCTCGAGCTCGGCGGCCTTGGCATCGAACTCGTCGGCCAGCTCAAGAAGTTGCCTCGCCAACTTCGATCGATAGCCCCCCGCGACCCGGCGAAATTGCTCCGCCTTCTCTCGCAAGTAACGAATGTGTTTCGAAAGCATCGTCTCTCACCTGTTTTCTGCCAACCGTGAGGAGACCAACAGAGATGCTCTGCCAATGGTTCCGTGAACTTTCGGAACAGTACGTGGCTCCCGCGTAACAATTGGTCGGCATCGCCTTATTCGTAGGCGTTATTCGAGACTTTTTGGGCCAACGGGAGAGATGGCGGCAATGTCACGGCAAGGCCGGCGGGCGCGAACGTTGCAGTCCGCGGCGGCAGCTAGCGCCGGACGTCAGCGACGAAACGCCTCGCGGGGATGGGAAGCGGCACCCTTCGTGAGGAGGGCCCCCGCCATGGCCCCGTGTGTCAATTTTGGTCAAGAGGGGGTGCGCAGCGTCGCCGCAGGCCGCGTCTCGGGCATGACAAAGCCGACCATCAGAGTCGCCACCAGCCCGACGGCGGCAAGACCGACAAAAGCAGCTGGGTCGCCGAGGTGATCGCCGATCCATCCCGCCAGGGTGGTGCTGATGGTAGCGCCGACTCCGATGGCAAGGCCGATGAAGCCGAGCGACAGGTTGAAATGACCGGAGCGACCAGCGATGTCGCTGGTCACCAGCGGCACCATCACGCCGAAGCTTGCCGAGGCAATGCCGTCGAACACTTGGATGAGCACCACGAAGGCCGGGTCGACGAGCACGGCGAAGAGCACGCCGCGCAACGGCAGCATGGCGAAGCCGACGACCAGGACCCAGCGTCGCCCGCGCGTCGCGGCAAGCTGGCCGATCGCCGGTGAGACGAGAGCGACGATCAGCTGCGGCAGCACGATGCAGGCGGCGATCACGAGATTCGCATTGCCGCTCACCCGCGTGGTCAGCGCGCTCGCCGCGAGCGGCAACAGAGCAGCATTGGCCAGGGTGAACAGCAGCACGCAGATCGCAAAGATGATTAGGCGCCGGTCTGCCAGTACCCTAGAGATCCGCTCTTTCGGCGGCGCTCTGCTGCGCGTGCAGGGTTGCGCGGGCGGCGGCGAATCGGCGATGCCCGACAACGGCACGAGCGCGACGAGCGCGGGAAGCGTGAGGAGTGCGGTGAGGATAAACACCGAGCGCTCGGAGACGTAATAGCCGCAGGCGCCCATCAGCGCGGCGCCGATGCCGTTGCCGATCGAAGCGTAGCGGGCGTTGCGGCCGAGCCGCAGACCGAGCGCGGCCTCGCCGGCGACGGCAAGGCTCATCGCGACGAGGGCGGGGCCGAGCGTGCAACTCGAGAAGCCGTGCAGCACCTCGGCGAGATAGACGAAGAGCGGGGTCGGCTGGATGGCGAAGAGCAGCGCACTGGCGGTGAAGACGAGGATGCTGCAGCCGGCGACCCAGGTCTTGCTGCGCACCGCGTCGACCAGCGCGCCAGCAGGCAACTGGCTTGCCATCGAGGTGACGGTGCCGAGGCTGAGCGCGAAGCCGATCGCGGTCTGCGTCCAGCCCTGCGTCGTCAAATAGACGGAAATGAAGGGGCCGAAGCCGGTCTGAATGTTGGCGACGAAGAGATTGAGCCAATCGAGGCCGCGTGCCGGCGATGCGCGCAGCAGCGAGAATACCCAGGCGCCCTGCCGCGATCTATTGCCGGAACTGTACACTGTCATTTAGGAGCATCTGCCGATGCCGGTGCCGGTGTCGGGGCCGGCGTCTCGACCGGGGGAGACACCACCTGGGCCGGCTCGTTCTTTTCCTTGAATTCCGGCGCCGCCTGCACTTCCGCCCGGGTCACGGCAAGCTGCATCGGCGCCTTGCGGTCGGTCGGGCGGAACTGCAGCAAGTGCCAATCGACAGCGATCTTGCGGCTGCCGACACCGAGGAAGCCGCCGAAATCGATGACGGCAGCGCGCGGCTGCCCATCGGCGTCGACGAGGATGTCGACCACCCGCCCCATGTCCTCGCCGGCCGCCCCTTGCACCTTCTTGCCGAGAATGCTGCTCGCCTCGCCGTGATAGATGAGCTGCAGATTCTGCGGCGGCGTGCCCGATACGGGCGGCGACGCAGGCACCGGTTTTCCCTCCGGCGCCGCCGCCGGTGCAGTTTCTGGTGCAGGTGAGGGTGTAGGTGCAGATGCAGATGGCGTCTGATCCTGAGCGCCGGCCGCGCTCGTCAGCAAGATCAGGACAAGCGTCGCGGCGGCCGCCCGCAATTCTTGCACCGGGCGGCCGCTGCTCATGCCCGCCTGCCGACCGCCAAGGTGCGCTCGCCAATATCGCAGGCGATGCCGCGGCGGCGCAGCACGTCATTCGAGATGCCATCCTCTACGATCTGCCCACCATCGAGCACGACTATGCGATCGAACATGTTGAGCGTGGTGAGACGATGCGCAAT
>DATAQP010000160.1:0-10374 GCA_036264595.1 Allostellaceae bacterium | reverse complement strand
GCCGCATCCCGCCGCTCGCATCGATGACGAGGAGCTTGGCTTCTCGCCCGCCAGGACCGTCCGCGGCAATCATGCCTGCGCGCCGGCGAGACGCGCGGCACCGTCCGGCAACGCGACGCGGATCGCTTCGACGATTGCCGCGGCGGCATCCGCGGGACGCCTCAACTTCGACGGATCGGCATCGGGAAGCGCCAGCGTGTGCAGCGGCGTATCCATGTCGCCGGGATCGATCGAGAGGAAACGCACGTCATCCTCCCGTGCCTCCTCCGCCCATATCGCCGTCAGGTGGCGAAGGGCCGCCTTGCTCGCGCCATAAGCGCCCCAGCCGGAATAAGCATTGATCGCCGCGTCGCTGGAAATGTTGATCACGAGGGCGCCGCGCCCGTCGCGGGCGGAAGCGGCGAGGGCGCCGAACAGGGCTTTGGTCAATCGAAACGGACCGAGCAGATTGACGGCGAGCGCTTGCTCGAGCGCCTCGCATGCCGTGTCGGCAAGGAGGGCGAGCGGAGCAGGGCCAAGCGCCGATGCATTGTTGATGAGGATGTCGAGTCCGCCGAGAGTGCCCAGGATCTGGAGCGCGATCGGGTAAATATCGGCCTTGCGCCCGACATCGCCGACAATTCCATGCGCGCCAGTCTCTTTGGTCGTCCGTTCGACGGAAGCGGCGGTGCGCGCGACGAAGGCGACGCTGGCGCCCTGTGCGGCAAGCAGCCGCACGAGCGCGAGGCCGAGGCCGGAGGTCCCGCCGGTGACGGCGACGCGAAACGTCGCGAGATCGATATCGATTGACATTCTGCTGCTCCCTCGTTGCGCGAGGACATATGGCTACAAGTTCAAGTTAACTTGAAGTCAAGCAAAGAATCGTGCTTCACTCGCAGCATGGATTCTGTCCTGACCATCAGCGATGTTTCGCGTCGCAGCGGCGTCGCATCCTCCGCTCTGCGCTTCTACGAGGAGCGCGGGCTCATCACCTCCGAGCGGGCGGGCTCGGGACATCGGCGCTATCCCCGGTCGGCGCTGCGTCGGATCGCCTTCATCGTCTTCGCGCAGCGGATCGGGCTGACGCTCGAGGAGATCGGCGCGGAACTCGCGAAGCTTCCCGCCGATCACATCCCGACGCGCCGGGACTGGGCGCGTCTTTCAGGCGAATGGACGAAGAGGATCGACCAGAGGATCGCCGAGCTCCAGCGTCTTAGGGCCGGGCTGACGCAATGCATCGGCTGCGGATGCCTTTCGATCGACCGATGCAGGCTTGCCAATCCGGCCGATCGAGCCGGCCGAACGGGACCCGGGCCGCGCTATTGGCTTGGCTTAGTCCGGTAGATCGGAGTGGGGCGGCCTATCGAGAACACGAGCAAGCTCTATCCGGTTTATGGCAGCGGCCCCTGCGACCTCCGTTGCGCCGGTAAACGACGATTAGGATCGGCCGCGTCACTGGAACAATCTTTCGCCGTGCTTGGCCCCGCCTCATTTCCACTCCGCGCTGCTTTCGTAAGCCGATTTTCGGTTCGATGTCCCGTCGGGCGCGCACATCATTTCAGCGCGAGCGCCGGCGGCGGAGGCAGCGCCACGCGCATCACTGGGATCGGCCGCAGTGCCGGCATCACCTCGTCGCGGTCGCTGGGCGGCAAGCGGGCGATGAACAGCTCGCGCGGTCCGCGATCCGGCTTGGCGGCGTGTGGCCGCGCGTGTGGGTTGGTCGCCGGCTGCGCGGCGCCGACTTTGCGAGCGGCGGGAAGCGATGTCCTCGCCGGGTTGCCCGTCTTGGCGCGAGTCCTGCTCGATCGTAGCGGCTGCTTGGCCGCCGGAATCTTGGTTGGCGGATGGTCCGCCGCGGATTTGAGTGGCGGCTGGCCCTCATCCGGGCTTGATGCTTGGAGCGTCGCTGCTGCCGCGTCGTGCTCCACCGGAGCCGGGACGTCGCGCGGCAGGGCTGCCTCGAAAAGCTCGACATCGAAATCGCTGATGTCGAATTCGGTGGTGAACCGGATTTCCGCCGTCGCGAAGAAATCGAGTTGCGCTGGCGCGTCGGCGGCATACGTGCTTCCCGTCACGACGATGTCGGCTTCGATCGGGCGGTCCTGGGACGGGTCGGCCAGGACGGATCGAATAAGGCAGAGCGGAAGAGCGAGCGCGCCCGTCAACAGGGTTAGCGGATGGTACGGACGCCGAGGCATTCCGATGTCCCTTTCTCCGGCAGAGTCGCCGCGTGGCCCGTCGGACCGATTGATTCGTGCCTAGAACAAGCGCCGTCCGCTCGCGTCAAATGTGGGGCCGCGGGGTGGCATTGCCGTGAACGGCAGCGGTCAGTGCCCGAGTACCCGGGGACTGGCGACTGTCCCGCCACTGACATCGACCGTATCGCCGGCCGCCTCGACCGTCACAGCGGAGCAGAGCAACGCGGCGAAGACGACGAGCCCGCCTGGTCAGACCATTTCCATATCCACCGATGGCGCAGCGTCAGGACGATTCGCTTGTGCCACTCGAGCCTTGTCCGCGGCTCAAGGACATTGATCAAGATCACGCCGTTGCTGCCGCGGCTCGCTCGAGCAGATCGATGACGACCGTGTCGTCGACCGGCTGGAAATCGTCATAGAAGAACCCGACCGCGCCAAAATCGTCCGGCGCTGACAGGCAGACGATCTCGTCGACCTCGGGGCGCAAGGCGTCGAGCGTGCTGGCGGGCGCGACCGGAACGGCCAGGACGAGCCTCGCCGGCGCCCGGCGGCGGACCGCGCGGAGCGCCGCCCGCATGGTTGCGCCGGTGGCAATGCCGTCATCGACCACGAGAGCCGTGCGCTGCCGAATATCGACCGGCCGCCGCCCCTTGAAATAGAGCAGGCGGCGATGCGCGATCTCGCGTGTTTGTCGGGCGATCTCGGCTTCGAGATAGCGCTGCGGGACGCCGAGCTCGGCAACCGCGCTCTCGTCGATGAATGTCTCCAGGGTCTCGCCTTCGGCGATCGCGCCGACGGCGAGCTCGCGCGACCGCGGGTGGCCGATCTTGCGGACGAGCACGACATCGAGGGGAGCGTCGAGCCTTGCCGCAATCTCGAAGCCGACCGGCACGCCGCCGCGCGGCAAGGCCAGTATCACCGGCCTCTGGTCCTTGAAGCGCAGAAGCTTGGCGGCGAGCTGTTGGCCGGCGTCCCGGCGATCCGCGAGCAACATCCCTTCACCTCGGCCCGTGAGCGACCAGATGGTCGAGCAACCAACGGCGCACGAGTTCGACCACCGCCTTCTCGCTCTCCGGCAGCAGATCGTAGCGCAATTGGTCGTCGAGCGCAGCGTGCTATGGCGCGGCACCCGTCATCTCGATCGCCAATACCGTCGAGGCGGCTGTCGATGCGCGCCACGATCGGCCGCATCGTCGAGCGCGAATCCAGCGATGCGCCCCGCCGCGCCGACGCCGCGCGCTTGACTCAAATCAAGGCCGGCGAGGCGGTGGGCTGCGAGCGTGTCCGCGCAGCAATTGCTGCGTGACAGAAATTCGGATGACGAATTCATGACGATCCGCAATCTCGATCGCCTGCTGCGTCCCGCCTCGCTCGCCGTGATCGGCGCGTCCGACCGGCCGAGCAGCGTAGGCGCGGTGGTGATGAGGAACCTCGCCGAGGCCGGCTTCGCCGGCACCGTGATGCCGGTCAACCCGAAGCACGACACCATCGCCGGGCTGCGCAGCTATGCCGAGATCGCCGATCTGCCGGTGGTGCCGGATCTTGCCGTCATCTGCACGCCGCCGGAGACCGTTCCCGGCATCATCGATGCGCTGGGACGACGCGGCACGCGCGCCGCGATCGTCATCACCGCCGGGCTGACGCACGCCAAGCTCGCCGACGGGCGCAGCCTGCAACAGGCGATGTTCGACGTGGCGCGGCCCTATCTGCTTCGCGTGCTCGGCCCGAACTGCGTCGGCCTTCTCGTCCCCGGCATCGGCCTCAACGCCAGCTTCGCCCATACCGGCGCCAAGGACGGCAGCATCGCCTTCGTCAGCCAGTCGGGTGCGCTGTGCACCATCGTTCTCGACTGGGCGAATAGCGAGAATATCGGTTTCAGCCATTTCATCTCGCTGGGTGATGCCGCCGACGTCGATTTCGGCGACGTCATCGACTATCTGGCGGCCGATCCGCATACCCGGGCCATCCTGCTCTACATGGAATCGGTGACCCATGCGCGGAAATTCCTCTCTGCCGCGCGGGCGGCGGCGCGCAACAAGCCTGTCATGGCGATCAAGGCCGGTCGCACGCCGCTCGCCGCCAAGGCGGCGGCCTCGCATACCGGCGCCCTCGCCGGTGCCGACGCGGTGTTCTCGGCGGCCTTCCGGCGCGCCGGCATCGTGCGGGTCGACTCGATCGAGGAGCTGTTCGAGGCGGCGGAGACGCTGGCCCGCTCGCCCGCGCTCGGCGGCGACCGCTTGGCGATCATCACCAATGGCGGCGGCTGCGGCGTCATGGCCGTCGACGCGATGGCGAGCGGCGAGGGTCGGCTCGCCGCCCTCTCGGAAGCGACGATCGCCCGGCTCGACGCGGTGCTGCCGGCGACCTGGAGCCACGGCAATCCCATCGACATCATCGGCGATGCGCCGAGCCGGCGCTACGCCGACGCGCTGGGCGCCGTGCTCGATGATGACGGCGTCGATGCCATCCTGATGATGCATGCGCCGACCGCCATCGTGCCGTCGATCGAGCCGGCGATGATGGTCATCGAGACGGCACGCACCGCCAAGCGTCCGGTCTTCGCCTGCTGGCTCGGCCGCGCTGCCGTGGGCGAGGCGCGCAAAGCCTTCGCCGATTCCGGCATTCCGAGCTTCGAATCGCCGGACGGCGCCATCCGCGCCTTCAGTCACATGCTGGAATACCGCACGACACAGCGCAATCTGCTGCAGATTCCGGTTGCCGAGGAGCAGGAGCTCAGCGCGGATCGTGCCACCGTCCGCCGGGTGATCGCCGCCGTGCTCGGCGACCGGCGCGACATCCTGACCGAGCCCGAATCGAAGATCGTGCTCGGCGCCTATGGCGTGCCGGTGGTCGAGACGGTGACGGCGTCGGACGCCGATTCGGCAGTCGCCGCCGCCGAGCGGATCGGCTTTCCGGTCGCGCTGAAGATCCTGTCGCCCGATATCAGCCATAAGAGCGATGTCGGCGGCGTCGTCCTCGGTCTGGAGACCAGTGCCGCCGTCCGGGCGGCGATGGAGGGCATGCTCGCCAGGGTACGCAAGCAGAAGCCGGCGGCGCGAATCGAGGGCGTGACAGTGCAGCGCATGGCCGGGGGAGGCGGGGCGTTCGAGCTCATCGTCGGCGCCACGGTCGACAGCATCTTCGGTCCCGTGATCCTCTTCGGCCATGGCGGCACCGCGGTCGAGCTGATCGGCGACCGTGCGATAGGCCTGCCGCCGCTGAACCGCGAGCTTGCCGGCGAGCTGATCGCGCGGACGCGGATCGCCCGTCTGCTGTCCGGCTTTCGCGACCATCCCGGCGCCGATCGCGCGGCGATCGAGCGCGTGCTCGTGCGGATCGCGCAGTTGATGGCGGATTTCCCGAATATCTGCGAGCTCGACATCAATCCGCTGATCGCCAACAGCAAGGGCGTGCTGGCGCTCGACGCGCGGGTCCGCATCGCCGCCGCCACGAGCCAGGGCGCCGACCGTTTCGCCATCCGCCCCTATCCGCAATTCCTCAGCGAGGAGATTACTTTCGGCGGCCGGCACATCCTGCTGCGGCCGATCCGCCCGGAGGACGAGCCGGCGCATCGCGAGTTCATTGCGATCCTGACAATCGGCAGGCCGAGTTCGCCATCGTCGTTCGCTCCGACATGAAAGGGCAGGGGCTCGGTACGATCCTCATGCGCAAGATCATCGCCTATTGCCGGAGCCGCGGAACCGCCGAGCTCGTCGGCCAGGTCCTGGCCGAGAACATCGCAATGCGAGAACTGGCGAGGAAGCTCGGCCTCACCGAGGCGGCTTCACCCTCCGCCGATATCGTCGAGGTTCGGCTGCCGCTGACGGCCGCTCGGTAGCAGCGATCCATGACGCGGTCACTCCTTGACCGTCGGCGATATGCCGAGAGCGTTGGACGCCGCCGCAACGCACCTCGCGAGATCTCCGCCGACGGACACCCTGATCCAATCAAGCGGGCCGATATTCCAGCCGAGCTGCTGGCGCAGCACGTCGGTGGTCGCATCGGAGACATCGTTGCGGCGCTTGCGGATGCGCTCCTCGAGCAGCGCGGGCGGCGCCTCGAGCCACAACCCGGTAAAGGGCAAGCCGGCGGCGGCGGCGATCTCGGCGAAGCCCGTTCGCTCCGCCGGGTCGGCGGCAACGGCGTCGAGGATGACGCTGCGCCCGCACGCCAGCGCCTCAGCGGCCAGCTGCCGCATCCGCCCATAGACTGTCGCCGTCACCGCTTTCGTATAGCCCCGCTCCGGGCAGCGTTCCTCCAGCTTCACGCCGAGCAGGCGTTTACGGATGACGTCGCTGCGCAGCACTCGCGCGCCCGGAAACGACCCGATCGCCGGCGCGAGGGACGCGGCGAGCGTCGACTTCCCGGTTCCGCTCATGCCGCCGATGGCAACGAGCAGCGCCGGGGCGGGCCGCAGAAGATCACTGGCGAGATCGAGATAGGAGGCGGCATGCGCGATCTCGGCCCGCCGGGCGGCGGTGTCCGGCAGGCCGTCGATGGCGGTCGCTTTGACATGGGCACGGATGGCGGCGCGGAGCGATGCGAAGAAGGGTAGCGCGATGATGCCGTCCGCCTCGTCGCTACGGTCGAGATAGCGGTTGAAGACGAGATTGGCGAAGTTGCGCAACCGGCGATGCTCGAGATCCATCAGCAGGAAGGCGAGATCGTAGAGCACGTCGATGCAACCAAGCGACCGGCTGAACTCGATGCAGTCGAAGAGGACCGGCTGCCCGTCGACGAGACAGATATTGCCGAGATGGAGATCGCCGTGGCAATGCCGAACCTTGCCGGCCAGCCGGCGCCGCTCGAGCAGCGCGCTCAGCCCGAGCAGCGCTGCCCGGGTGGCGGCGCACAGCGCGCTGACCTTGGCGGGCTCGAAGATCGCCGGCGCGAAGCGCGCCAGCGCCGTCTCGTTTATCGCCAGCACCTCGGCGATCCCGGCGCTGCCGCCGTGATCAGGCGTGCGCTCGGCGTCGTCATGGAAGGCGGCGATGCGGTCGGCGAGCTCGATCATCAGCGGAGCGGTCAGCGCGCCGTCGACGGCCAAGCGGTCGAAGAGCCCGCTTTGCTCGAAACGCCGCATGACGACGACCCAGTCGAGCACCGGGCCGGGTCCGTCGAAGGCGAGGCTGCCATCGGGCCCGCGATTGATCGATCGCATCGCGAGATAGAGCTCCGGCGCGGTCCGGCGGTTGAGGGCGAGCTCTGCCTCGCAGGCGCGGTGCCGCAGCCCCAGGGTCGAGAAGTCGAGATAGGAATATTTGACGGCGCGCTTCAGCTTGAAGGCGTGCTCGCCGGCGAGGAAGATCAGCGAGGCGTGGGTGACGATCCTCTCTACCGCGGCCGTCTTTACCGCGGCGATGTCATCGCCATAGGAATCCGGGTCGGATAGATAGGCGATCACTGCCCGCTGGTCGTCCTCATGCATTCATGCTTCCTCCGCCGCTATCCTACTTTATGCCATGGCTTGGCGTCGCACGGTGGCCCAGATCACGCTGGCGGCCTAGCCCGCGTCGGCGAGCACGAGGTCGGCGCCTTTCTCGCCGACCAGCATGGAAGGCGCGTTGGTGTTGCCCGAGGTCACCGCGGGGAAGATCGAGGCGTCGATGACGCGCAGCCCGGCCATGCCGTGGACGCGCAGGCGCGGATCGACCACCGAATCCGCCGGGTGGGGCCCCATCCGGCAGGTGCTGACCGGATGGAAGACGGAATAGGCGCGGGCGCGGATATCGGCGATGCGCTCGGCATCGCTGCGCACCGCTGGGCCGGGCTTCAGCTCCTCGGCGATGATGCCGGCGAGTGACGGCGCCGCGGCGAGAAGGCTGAGGAAGCGCGCGCCTTCCAGGAGTTCCGCCACGTCGTGGCTTGTGGAGAGATAATTGGGATGGATCGCCGGCGCCGCGCGTGGGTCGGATGAGACGATGCGTAGATGCCCCCGGCTCGTCGGCCGGCACGGCGAGACGCTGGTGATGAAACCGGGAAACGGGTCGGGGCTCATCAGCTTGCGCGTGCCGGGCGATGCCTTCTCATAGGTCAGCGGCGAGAAATAGAGCTGGATGTTGGGTCGCTCGAGCTCGGGCCGCGAGCGGAAGAAACCGCCGCCCTGATTGACGCTGAGCGAGAGCGGCCCGCTTCGCGCCAGCACATAGCGCAGCCCCGCCGTGAGCTTGCCCCACCAGGGGCGGAGGTCGTCGTTGAGGCTCGGCAGCACCGAGCGGTAGACATGGTCGAAGCAGAGATGATCCTGCAGATTGCGCCCGACCGCCGGGCTCTCCTGCGCGACCGCGATGCCGCAGGGTTTCAGCACGTCGACCGGCCCGATGCCAGAGAGGAGGAGGAGCTGCGGCGAGTTGATCGCACCGCCAGCGAGAATGACCTCGCGCCCGGCGCGAGCCTCATGTTTTTTTCCGTACTGCTCATAGGCGATGCCGATCGCCCGCTTGCGGTCGAGCAGGATGCGCGTCGCCAGCGCCGCCGTCTCGATGCGCAGGTTTGCGCGCTTGCGCGCCGGCCAGAGATAGGCGCGCGAAGCCGACATGCGCAGCCCGCCGCGCGTGTTGATCTGATAGTAGCCGACACCCTCGCTGGTCTCGCCGTTGAGGTCGGGGTTGAAGGGCAGGCCCGCCTCTTGTCCCGCCCTGACATAGCGATGCGTCAGGTCGTGAACCTCGCCGGATATCTCGCTGACATGGAGCGGGCCGCCAGCGCCGTGGAAAGGGCCGGCGCCGAGCGCATGGTCCTCCATGCGCTTATATAGCGGCAGGACGTCCCGCCAGCCCCAGCCCGGGTTGCCGAGCGCTTCCCAGGTGTCGAAATCGCCCCCCTGGCCGCGCGAATAGACCATGGCGTTGATCGAGCTCGAGCCGCCCAGCACCTTGCCGCGCGGAAAGTAATTGCTGCGATTGTCGAGGCCGGGGATTTTCTCGCTCTGGTACATCCAGTTGACGCGATCGTCATAGAAGGTCTTGCCGTAGCCGATCGGCAGCTGGACCCAGAAACTCCGATCGGACGGACCCGCCTCGAGCAGCAGGATGCGATGCCGCCCGCTGGCGCTCAGCCGGTTGGCGAGGACGCAACCCGCCGATCCCGCCCCGACGATGATGTAGTCGTATTCGATCACGCGTTCCGTCCCTCATTGCCGTACGATTGGCATCGCCATCGCCGCTACGCTAGAGGAGAAGCGGTCTGGCCGTTAGATCCACTTTAGACGATTCGATAGACCATTGTGCGGAAGGGATGCGGCTCCGCAAAGCGCGGACTACACACCGCTCCTTCGCCGAGCACCGAGCGACGCCTCGCTCAGAGGACGCGTCACTGAACATCTTCCCTGCGCGGTCCCCGCGGGTAGCGCGCCAGCGTCGCATAGATACTGTTGAGGTGGGCCCGGTCGCGATAAGGCCCGAACTTGAAGTACTGGGTATCGTTGGGGTTTCCCGGAAAGCCGATCCTGCCGCGGACGGTTACTATCGGCACGTCGTCGGCCCAGATATCCAAATAGCCGTTCGCGTCGCCGACGATGCGAAAATGATAAATCATCGTCGTCCAGCGGCCGAAAGGGTTCGGAAGATCGTTATGCGGCTCGATCGTGATATCGGTTCTGCAGGGTTGCGGCGTGTGGACCGTCTCCGCCCGATCATGCCCGAGAGAGCCGACGAAGAGATCGACCGGCCCGGCTTTGTTTCGTCTCTCGAAGAGCGCGAGGAAATGCGGCTTGTCGCCTTGCTGCTCCGCGGGAAATTCTGCATCGTGGGCGACGACGATGCGACACTGCGTGTCGTCCTTGTCGTGTCCGGGGGCATCATTTCGCTGTTCGATCGTGATGCCGAAAACATGCGCCTGGAAGCGCTGCGCGATCATCGGGCTGTCGTCGTTCGGGCCCTTCCACTGTCCGATGACGAGGCGGCTTTCGTCATATGATACCGTGTCGTCGATGAACATCATGAAGCCGTACCAGACGTCGGAGCCGAATCTCAGCCGGATCGCGTCTGTCTCCCAGATCTCGGCGCGCTCGCTCTTGTCGTCGAAGGGCTTCTCGCCGATACAGTTCCGCGGCCTCTCCACCAGGCCGAACAGCATCACTTCCGGATATGGGTGAACCGTCATCTTGGCGGCGAAGAGTCCGGTGCCGGCATCCTGGACGATGGCGAACTCGTTTTCCTTCCGATTGCACAGCGCCCAGATCGTCTTGTCGAAGGCG
>DATAQP010000117.1:0-3843 GCA_036264595.1 Allostellaceae bacterium | reverse complement strand
GCGCCGCCGCGACGAGACGCTCGGTGACCAGCTTGGTGAATTGCTTCGCCGCATCCCAGGGAAAGGACGGCGTCACCGGCACGACGACATGCATGCCCTTGCCGCCTGTCGTCTTGAGGAAGCTGCGCAGGCCGAGCTCCTCGAGCAGCGCCTTCACGGCGAGCGCGCCGTCGACGATGTGCTGCCAGGGCAGGCCGATATCGGGGTCGAGATCGAAGGTCAGCCGGTCCGGCTGCTCGACGCGCGAGACGGTGGACCCCCAGGGGTGGATCTCGAGCACGCCCATCTGAACGAGGCCGACAAGCCCTGCGAGGTCCTTGATATAAAGCGTCTTGAAGGTGCCGCTCTTCTCTTCGATCTCGACGCGGTGGATCGCCGGCGACATGCCGGCGCTCTCGTGTTTCTGGAAGAAGCACTCGCCGGTATGGCCCTCGGGACAGCGCAGCAGGCTGAGCGGCCGGTTGGCGAGATGAGGCAGGGCATGGTCGGCGACCGCTTCGTAGTAGCGCGCGAGATCGAGCTTGGTGATGCCCGACTCGGCATAGAGCACCTTGTCCGGCTTGCTCAGCGTGATGCCGGCGATCGTCGGCGTGCCGCTGCTGGCGGCACGCGGGGCGCGATCGGCGTCGCTCGCCAGACTCGATTTGGCCCGGCTCGGCTTGGCTGGACTCGGTTTGACCCGGCTCGATGTCACCCCGCTCGGTTTGGCGGAACGTGACGGTGCGGAGGAATTGCTGGCGATCGCCGGGCTTTGCGGCGTCTCGCGCACGACCTCGCGCGCCGGCTTGTCGGCGCGCAGCCCGATGAAGGTCGGGTGGCGCAAGACCCCATCCTCGGTCCATTCGGTGAAGCCGATCTCGGCGACCAGCTTCGGCTCGACCCAGTGGACGTCGCGCACGGCGGCGCCTTTCGGCATTGCGGCCACCGGCGAGGTCCGGCGCACGAGCTTGTCGAGCTGCTTGCGCAGCTCGCCGAGCAGCGCATGGTCGAAGCCGGTACCCACGCGCCCGGCATAACGCAGCGTGCCGTCACCATCGTAATAGCCGAGGAGCAGGGCGCCGAAACCCTTGCGTGTGCCGCCGGGGTCGCTGAAGCCGATGATGACGAACTCCTCGCGGTTGCCGCATTTCACCTTGAGCCAGCTGCGGCTGCGGCCCGGCACGTAGGGCGCGTCCCGCTGCTTGGAGACGATGCCCTCGAGGGCGAGCGAGCAGGCGTGCTGGAAGAATTCCGGACCGCGCGCCTCCTGATGATCGGCGTAGCGCACGATGTCGCTCGCCATGTCGGCAAGCAGTCGCTGCAGCACCGCCTTGCGCTCGACGAGGGGGAGGCCGGTGAGGTCGCGACCGTTGAGATGGAGGAGATCGAAGCAGTAATAGATCAGCGCGCCGGTCTCGCCTGTCGAGAGCGCCTGCTGCAAGGCGGCAAAGCTCGAATGCCCGGTGGTGGCGAGCGCGACGATCTCGCCGTCGATCACCGCGTCGTCGACTGGCAGCGCCGCCAGCGCTTCGGCGATCCCGGGAAATTTCCGCGTCCAGTCGAGACCATTGCGGCTCAGCAGCGTCACCTTGCCGCGGACCACACGCGCCAGGATACGATAGCCGTCGAATTTGATCTCGTGCAGCCATTCCTCGCTGCGCGGCGGGCTGTCGACGAGCGTCGCGAGTTGCGGCCGCAGCGTGCGCGGCAGCTTCGCCTTGCGTGCCCCGGCCGGCACGACCAGCGCGGATGCCGCCGGCTCGGCTGCCGTCTTCTTGGCTGTCGTCCGCTCCGGTTTGGCTGGCGCGGACTCCGCCTGGCGCTCACCGGTGCGCGAATCCCACACTCGGTCGGCATGCGCCGCGATCGTCCGCATGTCGCGGCCGCTGGCGACGCTCAGCGGGTTGTCGTCGACCAAAGCGGCGCCGCTGCCCGGCCGGGCGATATCGTCCGTCTCCTTGATGAGCAGCCAGTTCTCGCGTTTTTCGCGCGCCGCCTTGCCGCCCATGCGGACGAGCGCCCATTTGCCGTGCAGCTTCTCGCCGTTGAGCGTGAATTTCATCGAGCCCTTGCGATAGGCGGCTTCGGGATCCTCGTCTTCCGGCTGCCAAGTGCCGCGATCCCACAGCAGCACCGTGCCGCCGCCATATTGCCCTTTGGGGATGACCCCTTCGAAGTCGCCATAGTCGAGCGGATGGTCCTCGACATGGACGGCGAGACGCTTCTCGCGCGGATCGAGGCTCGGCCCCTTGGGAATGGCCCAGCTTTTGAACACGCCGCCGAGCTCGAGGCGGAAATCGTAATGCAGCCGCGTCGCCGCGTGCTTCTGAACGACGAAGCTGAGGCCGGTGGAAGCGGCCGCCGGCTTGGCCTGCGCACCCGCCGGCTCTGGCGTTTTGCTGAAGTCACGCTTGCGGCGGTATTCCGTCAGCTTGCGCGTCGCCTGGCGCAGCGGCGCCGTCGTGCGTCGCTTGGGAGTCCGGGTCGCGCTCGCAGCCATCTTCCCTCACCATGAGGAGCCGCAGCATTTACGCCCGCTTGCGCGCCTTGCCCGCGCTCTTGCGGCGCGCCGGATGCGCGGGCTCCTTGCTGCCGCTGACGGGAAGCAGGAGATGGCGTTGCCGCGGGTCGGCGGCTTTCTTCTTTTTCGCCGCCGACTTCGCCGGCACCGCACCGGGTGATTCGGCGAGGCTGCGCTTTAGCGCGTCCATAAGGTCGATGACCTTGCCCGGCGCCGCGATCGGCGGCAGGGTGATCTTGCGTCCCTTGGCCTTCGCCTCGACGAGCTCGCGCAGCGCATCCTGGTAGCGATCGTGGAAGGCTCCCGGATTGAAGCGGCCGGAGCGCTTGTCGATGATCATGCTGGCGAGAGCGACTGCCTCGTCATTGACCTCGGCGTCATCGTGCGCGCTCATCTCGGGCTGGCGCACCTCGTTGGCTGCGCGTAGCGTCGTCATCAGCAGCCCGCCACGATGCGGCTCGACGGCGACCGGATGCTCGCGCGTCGACAGGGCGACGCGGCCGAGCCCGACCTTGCCCTTGTCCTGCATGGCACGCGTGATGACGTGATAGGTCTCGGCCGCGACCTCGCCGTCGGGCGCCATGTAATAGGGCTTGTCGAAATAGAGGCAGTCGATCTCGTCGGCATCGACGAAGGTTTCGAGGTCGATGGTCTTCGACGATTCGATTTGGATTGCCGCGAGCTCGTCGTCGTCGAGCAGGACATACTGGCCCTTCTCGATCTGGTAGCCCTTGACGATGTCGGCGCGCTCGACCTCCTCGCCGGTCTGCTCGTCGACCATCTTCTGACGCAGCCGGTGATGCGTCGTCTTGCTGAGCTGGTTGAGCCGGATGCGGCTTGCCTCCGAGGTCGCCGGCGCAAGCGTCACGGGACAGGAGACGAGAGAGAGACGCAGGTAACCGCGCCAGAGCGTAGCCATGTCGAATTGTCCTCGGGCCGTGGCTGATTTGCCAACGCTAGCGCGTCCGGCTTGTTCCGTCAAAAAAGGCCCCGCCGGTAAAGGCGAGGCCTAGTTACAGCACTGGCCATCAGGGAGGGGGGAATGCCAGAGCTGGAAGGTGCTTGAACTGCGTGTCGACGGCGATCGATCGCCATCACTCCTCGATCCATCCGTAGACGAATGAATTTCGCTTTTAACACCGACTGCCACCGCCCTGTTCCCCCGAGCGGAGAAACTGCTGGTGAGCTGTTGCAAAGCTGCCTCGGCTTTCGGCTTGCCTTCATGCCAAAAAGAACATATCATGAACATAACGATCATGGAGGTGGTCATGATGGGGGCAGATTCGACACGCGATGCGCGCGGGCGGTTCGTGCCGGGGCAGTCGGGCAATCCGGCCGGCAAG
>DATAQP010000109.1:0-7959 GCA_036264595.1 Allostellaceae bacterium | reverse complement strand
ATGCGCGCGCCAGCCGCACCCTCGAGCGCGCCGTCCTGCATGGCACGACGCATATCAGGACTCACGTCGAGATCGATCCCGCGATCGGCTTCACCGGGCTCGACGGCATCAGGCAGCTGGCGCGCGACTATGGCTGGGCGGTCGACATCGAGATCTGCGTCTTTCCGCAGGAAGGCCTGCTCAACTATCCGGGCACCGAGGAGCGCCTCGTCCAGGCGCTGAAGCAGGGCGTCAAGGTGCTCGGCGCCGCGCCCTATTGCGACAGCGATCCGCGCGGCCAGATCGATCGCATCTTCGCCCTGGCGCGGGAGTTCGACGTCGACATCGACATGCATCTCGATCTCGGCAGCTCGCCGGACGAGATGCAGGCCGACTATGTCTGTGCCAAGGCCGCCGAACATGGCTGGGGCGGCCGCGTCGCCATCGGCCATGTGACGCGGCTCTCGACCGTCGAGCAGCCGCGCTTCGACGCCATCGCGCGGCGCCTCGCCGATGCCGGTATCGCCGTCACCGTGCTGCCCGGCACCGATCTCTATCTCACCGGGCGCCACCAGGACCACAGCGTGATGCGCGGCGTCGTGCCGGCCCATCGGCTGATGGCGGCGGGCGTCAACTGTACGATCGCCACCAATAACGTGCTGAACCCGTTCACCCCTTACGGCGACGCCTCGCTGATCCGCCAGGCCAATCTCTACGCCAATGTCTGCCAGCTCGGCCGCAAGAGCGACCTCGCCGAATGCCTGGCGATGATCACCACGCGGGCGGCGAAGCTGTTGCGCCTCAAGGATTACGGCATCGCCATCGGCAAGGCGGCGGATCTCGTCGTGCTCGACTGCCAGAGCGCGACCGAGGTGATCGCCGAGCTCGCGCCGGCGCTCTACGCCTTCAAGGACGGGCGCCGCACGATGACGCGCCGCCCCGCCGAGCTGCACCGGCCGTAGATCGACGCTGCCGCCGATGTAGCGGCCGGGCTTGCCCCGGCCCGTCTCGCCGCGGCACGGGCCGGGGCAAGCCCGGCCCCTACAATTGCCAACAGCGGCCTGCATCAATCATCGGCTCGCCGCTCATCCTGCCCAGGAGGCGACATCGAGCCAGGTGCTCTGATAGGTCGCGCCGTCGCCCATGTCGGTATAGCGGTCCGAGCACAGCATGTTGATCGTGCCCGACACGGCCTCCTCGTCGGGGCGTTGCCCCGGCACCAGCACGACGCCTTGCTGCACCTCGTCGCTGATCGCCAGCACCAGCCCGATCGAGCCGCGATCGTTGAAGAGCTTGATCTTCTGCCCGTCGCTGAGCCCGCACGCGCCGGCGTCGTCGGGATGGAGGATGGCGATCGGGGCGCCTTCGCGCTTGCGCAGAAAGGCGACGCCGGCATAGGCGGTATGGGCCTGGAAATAGCCCGGCACGGTGAGCAGACGGAACGGCCAGCGTGCAGCCTGCGCCACATCTTCCGCATCGGGCGTCCAGTCCGGCATCGGAATACTCTGGGCCGCCAGCGCCGCGGAGTAGAATTCGAGCTTGCCCGACGGGGTGCGGAACTCCTGCCCCTCGGTTTTCGGCGCGATGTTGATCGGGCCGGCATCGCGCAGCGTCTTGGCATCAATTCCGGCGGTGGTGCCGCTCTTGCCGCGGAACATCGCCTCGACGATCTCCTGATGCGTCATGCCGAAGAGCTTGTCCTTCAGCCCCATGCGCTGGGCGAGCGCGCGGGCGACGTCGAAATTCGACCGCGCCTCGCCCTGCGGCGCCACCACCTGCTTGCCATATTGCAGCCAATAGGCGCCGTAGGCGCGGTAGAGATCCTCGGTCTCGAGATAGGTCGTCGCCGGCAGCACGATGTCGGCGTAGCGCGCCGTCGCCGTCATGAAGGGATCGTGGACGACAGTGAAGAGATCCTCGCGCGCCAAGCCGGCGCGCACCTTGAGCACCTCGGGATTGGTCACCGCCGGATTGTTGGCGGCGACGAAGAGGGCGCGAATGGGCGGCTCGCGCAGTTCGAGCAGCGCCTCGCCGAGGCGGAGATGGTTGACCATCCGCGTCGCCGCCGGGCCGGAGGGCTTGCGCACCGCGTTGTAGTCGAGCGCGCAGGTCCCCGCGGTGAGCAGCAGCGCCCCGCCGCCGCGCCGCCCATAGGCGCCGGTGACGCCGGGCAGCAGCGCGACGGCACGCAGCGCCTGGCCGCCCTGCGCGAGCCGCGTCATGCCCTCGCCGAGGCGGATGAAGGAGCGCTTGGCCTTGCCGTACATCGCCGCGAAGCGCTCGATATCGGCGATCGGCAACCCGGTGATCTCGGCGGTGTGCTCAGGGGTGAAGCGCGGCAGGATCTCGCGCTCGACGCGCTCGAAGCCGAGCGTGTTCGCGGCGAGGTAGTCGCGATCGGCGAGGCCATCGCGCACCATGATATGCATCATGCCGAGCGCCAGCGCCGCATCGGTGCCGATGCGGACGGGCAAATGCCAATCGGCGCGCGCCGCCGTGCGCGAGCGCCTGGGCTCGATGACGACGAGCTTGACGCCGGTCTTGCGGACCTTGTCGGCGAGCGCCCAGAAATGCACATTGGTGGTGACGAGATCGGCGCCCCAGGCGACGATGAGATCGCTGTCGACCACCGATTCGGGATCGGCGCCGCCGACCGGTCCGACGGTGTAATCCCACGCCGCCTCGCAGCACGTGTCGCACACCGTGCCGCCCTGCAGCCGCGAGGTGCCGAGGGCGTGAAAGAGGCCGTTCACCAGCCCGCGATTCATCTGCCCCTGATGGGCGGAATAGGCGTAGCCGAGGATCGCGAGCGGACCGGATTCGGCGATGATCCCCCGCCAGCGCGCGGTGATCTCGTCGAGCGCCTCGTCCCAGCCGATCGGCGCGAACTTGCCCGCGCCCTTGCGGCCGGCGCGGCGCAACGGCGTCGTGAGCCGCTCGGGCGAATGGACGAGTTCGACGTCGCGCGTCACCTTGGCGCAGGCGAAGCCGGCGGTGAAAGGCTGGTCGGGATCGCCCTCGAGCTTGACGACGCGTCCATTCTCGACATGGGCGATGAGCGAGCACATGTCGGGACAATCGTGGGCGCAGACGGTACGAATGGTTTCCACGCGAGGCCTCCCCAGGCTGATAGGCGAGGACGCTATCACCGGCGATACCCTGGCGGAACGGTGATTCCGGACTGCCGGACGGCTGAATTGTAGCGGTTCAATCGGGCACGAGACGGCCCGTCGAGACAGCGTCGGCGAGGTGCCGCGCCTGTAAACAACAGCAAAAAAACAGGCGGCCGGTTGTGTGGCAGATAGCCGATACCATCATTCTTTGCATTCGCTAGGCCCATTCGAACCACCATACGTTCCATAGGGATCACCGCGCGCCCACAAACCTTATTGGTTATAATATGTCCGATAGAGAAATTCAAGGCCGACGGCAGAATTCTTGCGCCACGAGGATGACGGCAAATGCATCACCCTTACCCGGCGCCGGCCATAGTTGCGTCGCGGCGCGGTGGGGGTCATGCTTGGGCATGATCACGCTGACCCGGGGTACCGATACCCTCTCGATGTCCACGCTGCTGTGGGACGCGTCGCAGGTATTCGCCAAGAAATCCGGCTGGCGGCCGGGCGGTGCCGCCGATGCCGCCGACAATGTGACGCAGAGCCTCTGCGGCCCCGGACGAATCGTCGGCGAGCGCGATGCCATACGCTTCGCCGCCGCCCTCGAGCAGGCGATCAACGGACCGGTCGGCGACAACGACGAGCTCGACCTCGCGGAGCTCGTCGGCCTGGTCAATTTCCTGCGCGGCGGCGCCTTCGGCATCCGCTAGCGCTGTGCGGCGTGGGATCTCACGCGTGCCGAAGATTCGGTTCTTCCGCCATCCGCGCGTCCTTGCCTAAACTCGCCGGAACATTCTCAAGGAGAGGACAGTCCATGGCCGAGCTTCAGCTCATCGGCGCGCCGCAGAGCAATTACGTCTGGGTGTGCCGCATCGCCTGCGCCGAGAAGGGCGTGCCCTATACGCTGGTGCCGGCGCGGCCGCACACGCCGGAGGTCGACGCCATCCATCCGCTCGGCAAGATCCCGGCGCTGCGCCATGGCGACCTCAGCTTGTGCGAATCGCGCGCCATCTGCTTCTACATCGATCACGGCTTCGCCGGGCCGCCGCTCGTGCCGCGCGAGGCGGCTGCGGGGGCGCGCGTCGAGCAGTGGCTGTCGATCGTCAACACGGCGGTGGATCCGATTCTGGTGCGCCAGTATCTCGGCGCGCATTTCTTTCCTGGTACGCCGGATGGCAGCCCCGACCGCGCCCGGATCGAGGCGGCACTGCCCAAGATGGCGACACAGCTCGCCGTGCTCGACCGCGCCGTCGCGCCGACCGGGCATCTCACCGGCGAGAGCTTTACTCTCGCCGACATCAACCTGCTGCCGATCCTCTATTACCTTGGCAAGCTGCCGCAGAGCGCCGCGATGATCGCCGAGAACGCCGCCCTCTCGGCCTATTACGCGCGCCACGCGGCGCGCAAGAGCGTGCAGGAGACGCTGCCGCCGCCCTTGCCCGGTCGCGGCTGAGCAGCGGCGCGGCTCAGAACGCGTGAGACGTGTTCTCGAGCTGGCTGCGCAGGGCGAGGAGGATGCCGCCCGGCAGGGTGTCGACCTCGTGCATCCACACCATCTCGGCATCGAGGGCGCGGAAGAGGTCGGTCGGCACTTCGAGCGAGGTCGCGCTGCCATCGGCCAGGCTGGTCGCCTCGATCCAGCGGACGTCCGAGCGTCCGGCCGACAGGCCGTGAACGCGATTGGTCGCCAGCCAGCGCCGCAGCTGCGCCGCCGTGCGGATGCTTTCGATCTGAGTGTCCCGGGTCTCCGTGGTCATCGCTGGCTCCATCACGAAAAGGCGTCCTGATACCGGAAAGATAACCGCGCGAATCGTCGCGACGCTGTGATGGATCGCACAGGAATGTTAAAATAGTGTTGGCGGCGCCGCACCCCGCGATAAGGAATCGCCATAAGGAATCGGGGGTGGCGCGTGCCGCCCGCCCGCGCGGTTGCCGAAAATTCACAACTTCCTCACAGCGCCGCCTCGGCTATTCTGACGGCGACACTCGCCGGGACTCGCGCGCCGCGACGCGGCGACGCCGCAGCATTCACGGTATCGGTCAGGGAGGGCGCGCCACCATGATCAAGCATTTCCATGTGCTCTATGTCGGCCAGATCGAGCTCGACAATATCGGGCTCGACGGCACGCCGGCCAACGACCGGCGCTATGCCAGCGAGCGGCTGAGCGAGGCCTTCGCCACCGCGCGCGACGTGGCGCAGACGATGGACGAGCTCGGCTTCCACGCGCTGTGGACGGCCGAGCATCATTTTCAGCGCGAGGGCTATGAATGCCTGCCCAACCTGATCCAGCTCGGCACGTGGCTCGCCGGCCAGACCAAGCGGCTCAAATTCGGCTGCGGCTTCAACGTGCTGCCGATGTGGCACCCGATCCGGCTGGCGGAAGACTACGCGATGGCCGACATCGTCACCGACGGGCGCGTCATCATGGGGGTCGGGCGCGGTTATCATACCCGCGAGGTCGAGACGTTCGGCGCGCCGCTGCTCGATGCCGAGGCTAATCGCGAGTATTTCGAGGAGCAGCTCGAGCTCCTGCTCAAATGCTTCAACGAGGACAGCTTCCACCACAAGGGCAAGTATTTCGAATGCCCGCCGCCGGTGCCCTATCGCGGCTATACGGTGAGGGAGATCACCGTCATCCCGCGGCCGAAGCATCTGCCGGTCGAGATCTGGATGCCGATCGCCAGCGGCAAGAGCATCGAGATGATGGCGCGCCACGGCTTCAAGGCGATGGTGACGCTGAACGGCGAGAAGATCCTCGACGACGTGGTGCGCGCCTATCAAGCCGCTTGCGCCCGCTACGGGCAGAAGAAGCAGCTCGGCGAGGATGTCATCTGGGGCGCCGGCGTCTATCTGGCCAGCAGCGAGGCGGAAGCGATGCGCCGCGTCGAGCCGGCGCATGACGAGCGCTATAAATGGTTCGCCCCGTTCGGCTTCGTGCGCTACGCCGACGAGCAAGGGCGCAGCTGGGGCACGCCGGGCGCGCCGGCCCGGGTGCCGAGCCTTGCCGACGGCGTCGCGCAGAAGGCCTGGTTCTGCGGCACGCCCGAGCAGGTGATCGCCGGGATCAAGTCGATCGCCGAGAAATATCCCGGCCTCGAACACTTCATGATCCATTGGGCGGAAGGCATCCCGCCGCAGGAGTTCAAGGAGCAGCTGCGCTGGTTCGCCAGGGACGTGATGCCGGCCTTTCGCTGAGCGCGCATCTCAGCCGCGGGCGGGGCCGCAACCGGAAGCGTCGGGCCCTTTCCACGGCTTGGTCGGGCAGGAATGGTCGACCGGGCCGGTGACGACATCGCCGCAGGCGGCGAGGGCGACGACGAGGAGGATCATGCTGAGGTGCCGCATCGCGGCCTTCAACGGGCGCCGCCGCCGCAGCCTGAGCCGAGAAGCCCCCTCGACGGGTTGGCCGGGCAGGAATGGTCGACCGGGCCGATGACGACATCGCCGCAGGAAGAGAGGACCACGACGATGAGCATGAGGGCGAGATGTCGCATGTCGCCACTATAGCGGCGAGAAACCGCGCGGCACCACACAAGAACGCGAGGATGCAGCGCCACAAATCGTTGCAACACCGCCTACCGCGCCTATACCATCGAGCGCTGCCGCGGCCTGGTCGAATCGGGAGAGCCCGCCATCATCCGCCACGATCGCGTGCTCGATGGGCGGCGCCGCAATTACGAGGCGCTGTGGCTGCCCTTCGCCGATGACGGCAGCGCCGTCACCATGCTGCTCTGTGCCCTGATCTATGAAAATCGCCGCGAACGGCCGCGCAGCACGGCCAGCGTCTGACCCTTACGTCTTAGCGGCGGGACGCTGCCGCTAACGGACGAGATAGGCGACGAGGAAGCCGACGATGACGAGAGCCAGCGAGATTTCCAGCACATAGCGGACGACACCTTCTTTCGTCGCCTGTCGCGCGTCGGTCGGGGTGAGGTTGGCGGAACCTTGATCTTCGGTCATGGCGGATCCTTCTCGCCAAAATGCGCGTTCTCAACGCTGCGAACGCGGACGAGGACCGCTTTGGTCCGCCCCCCGGCGGAACTGCGCCGGGGCAGCAAGCGGCCGGATCAGTTGGCGAGAAAGCTCGGCCGCAGCGGGCTGCGGTAGGAATCACCGGTCGAGAAGACAGAGCCGATATCCTGGCTGATGCCAAGGAAACTCTGCGGCCCGTCGCTGACCCGCCCGCCACCCGAGCAGCCAGCGAGCGCCAGCCCGACCAGCGCCGCGACAATTCCCTGTTTCCAGCTCGACATCACGATCTCCACCACCAGCGGCTGCGTCTCGGCGAGCGCGCAACCCATACGTTAATCTAGCTGAGGTTTACCTCTAGTAAACGGGATACGATGTGATTTACCGCACACTCAGGCAAATAATAGGTACCGCAGCCCCCTGCAATCCCCCGCCCCGCGGCGGCTGGAAGCACGGACGAGGGCGGGCCGACCCGCGCGCCCGCTGTGCCGTCTTTTCCGCCCCTTCTCTTACAGGTCTTCATGACGCTTGAGCATCGCGCGTCTCGCTAAACGCCGGCCATTTGAGCGATAAAAAAAGTCCCCCGGTGGTGGCCGGGGGACCTCCTCTAGGTCGGGAATTTAGCGATACTCGGCAATCGCTGCACCGGCCGCTTCATCCTGGCCCTTCCCCGCCCGTCTTGCCCGCCGATAGGTCAGGGCGTGGCTGGGAGCGGGGACGGGGAAGCACGGTTCAGAAAACCAAGTGTCCGGTTGGAAACCGTGATCAGCCTAGTGAAACGAGCCGTGGAAGCCCCCACCGTGGCCCCCCCCATCGAAACCCCTACCGTAGCCCCCAACGAAACCCCTACCGTAGCACCCATCGTGGAAACCCCGACCGTAGCCCCGATCGTGG
>DATAQP010000091.1:0-8145 GCA_036264595.1 Allostellaceae bacterium | reverse complement strand
CACGACCTTGTTGACGAGACCCATCTGCAGCGCTTCCTGCGCGGTGTAGTGGCGCGCCGTGAAGAAGATCTCCTTGGTCATCGACGGGCCGACGAGATCGCAGAGACGGCGGATGCCTTTGATGCCATAGCCGAGGCCGAGCTTGGCGGCGGGCACGCCGAATTTGGAATCCTCGGTGCAGATGCGCAAATCGCAGGTCGTCACCACCGAGACGCCGCCGCCGATGCACCAGCCCTGGATCATCGCGATCGTCGGCTTCGGCATCGAGGCCAGGGTCGTGCTCATGCGGTCGGAGGTCTTGTTGTAGTGTTTGACCGCCTCCTCGCTGGCCCGCTCCTTCTCGAATTTCGAGATGTCGGCGCCGGAGACGAAGGCCTTGCCGCCGGCGCCCGAGAGGACGACGACGCGGATCGCCGGGTCCTGGGCGAAATCCTGCAGGATCTCGTTGGCCGCTTCCCACATATCGAGCGAGGTGGCGTTGTGCCGCTCAGGATTGTTGAAGATCATCGATCCGATCGGACCGTCCTTGCGGGACAGCATCTTGTCGGTGGCCATGGTGACTTGCTCCTCGATCCCAATTGTTCAGACAACCTCGCGCTTGCGCAGCCCGGCGATCTCGTCCTCGGTATAGCCGAATTCTCGCAGAATCTCATCGGTGTGCTGGCCCATCTCGGGCGGCGCCGAGCGGAACGAGCTCGGCGTGCGCGACAGCGTCATCGGCTGGCGCACGAACTCGACGCGGCCGCGCGACGGCGTGTCGAGCGGCTGGGTCATGCCGAGATGCCTGACCTGGGGATCGGCGAAGACCTCGTCCATCGCATAGATCGGGCCGGACGGCACGCCGGCCTCGTTGAGCCGGTCGACCCATTCCTTGCTCGGCCGCGTCGCGATGATCTCGCCGATCCGCGCATTGAGCGCGTCGCGGTTCCTCGAGCGGTCGGCCGCCTTGGCATAGGCCGGATCGGCGATCAGCTCGGCGGCGCCGACGGCGCGGCAGAAGCGCTCCCAGATCACCTGGCCGGCGGCGGCGATGTTGATGTAGCCGTCGGACGTCTTGAAGACGCCGGTCGGGATACTGGTCGGATGGTTGTTGCCGGCCTGTTTCGGCACGTCCTTGTCGAGCAGCCAGCGCGAGGCCTGGAAATCGAGCATGAAGATCTGCGCCTCGAGCAGCGAGGTCTTCACCCATTGCCCTTCGCCCGATTGCTCGCGCTCGAGCAGGGCGACGAGGATGCCCTGGGCCAGGAAGATGCCGGCGGTGAGATCGGCGATCGGAATGCCGACGCGGACCGGGCCCTGGCCGGGTAGGCCAGTAATGGACATCAAGCCGCCCATGCCCTGGGCGATCTGGTCGAAGCCCGGCCGCTTGCCGTAGGGCCCGTCCTGACCGAAGCCCGAGATGCTGGCATAGACGATGCGCTTGTTGACGGCGCGCAGCGTCCCGTAGTCGATGCCGAGGCGCTGCTTGACGTCGGGCCGAAAATTTTCGACCACCACATCGGCCTTCGCCGCCATGGTCTTGAGCAGCGCAACGCCTTCCGGCGTCTTGAGGTCGAGCGTCATGCTGCGCTTGTTGCGGTGCAGGTTCATGAAATCCGAGCCGGTGCGCGGCCCGCCGAGACCCTCGCCGCCCTCGCCGCGATCGGGCATCTCGATCTTGATGACGTTGGCCCCCCAATCAGCGAGCTGGCGCACGCAGGTCGGCCCCGAACGCACGCGCGTCAGGTCGAGCACGGTGAAGCGCGACAGAGCGGCCGGTGCGGAGCTCATGAATTGCCTCGTAAAGGATTGCAAATGACGGTTGATCGACGTCCGGGACCCTAGAAATCCTCGCCGTCGCGGGGAGGCTCCTCGGAGAATAGAGGACGGTCGGGTGGAATGACAACGCCCGGCAGCTTCCGCGAGGTCCAGATGTGGATCGCCGTGCTGAGGTCGGGGGCATCGTCCAGCGAGCCGCCTTTGACCGAGATGGCGGCGCCCTTGGGCTCGCCCTCGTGCCAGAGGCGCGAGCCGCAACGCGGGCAGAACACGCAGCGCAGCCGTTGTCCGCTGTCCGTGTCGCGCGTCCAGGTCTTGACGGTACCCTGCACCAGCCGGAAATCCGCAACGCGGACGATCGCCGAGATGCCGAAGGCGGAGGCCGATTGCTTCCGGCACTCGCGGCAATGGCAGACATAGAGCGCCGTCGGCGCGGCGGCGATCTCGTAGCGCACGGCGCCGCACTGGCAGCCACCGGCGAGGGGCTTCGTTTGGCTTGTCATTCCGGCAGCTTACAGCAAACCCGTGATCACGCTGCCCGGCGCTGATGCCGATGCAAATCGCGGCCGATCTCGATGACAAGATCTCGCAGCCAGCGCGAGCCCGGATCGGCTTGCAAGCGGGTCGGGTGGAACATGAATTCGGCGAATGTCCCGGGATCGATCGGCGGGCTGACCGAGAGGAGCGACAGCGGCCGGACAAGCGCCTTGACCAGACGCTGCGGTACGAAGGCGACAAGGTTGGTGCGCGCCGCCAAGTGCAGCGCCTGTAAATAGCTTGGGACGACGAGGGCAATGTGGCGCTCGACGCCTTTCTCGCGCAACCACGTGTCGATTGGGTCCTCGCTCAGGCTGCCACCGACGACGGCGACGTGGCGGGCTGCGAGGAACAGCTCCAGCTGCTTCAAGCGCGCTCCGACGGGGTGATCGCGCCGAACCGCGACTTCATCGGTATCGGCGAAGAGACGCTGACGATGAAAGCCCGGGAAGTCCTCGTCGATGCACGCGATCACGAGATCGACCGACCGCGCCAGCTCGGCGGTCATGACGGCCGGGCCTCGCCACGGCACGACATCGAGCCGGATGCCGGGTGCCTCCACGCCGATCCGCTCCATCAGCGGTGGCAGCAGAAGGCCGACGAGATGATCGGAAATCCGCAGCGCAAAACGCCGCCTGCACGTTGCCGGATCGAAATGTTCGGTGACGAAGAGGTTGCGCAACTGGTCGAGCGCTTGCGCAAGCGGAGCACGCAGCTCGTGGGCGCGCGGGGTCAGCTCCATGCGCGATCCGACGCGTACGAGGAGCGGGTCACCCAGTATTTCGCGCAGCCGCCGAAGCGCATGGCTCGCTGCCGGCTGAGAGAGGCCGATCCGCATCGCCGCCTTCCCGACGCTCGCTTCCGCAAGCAGCGCGTCGAGCGCGACGAGAAGGTTGAGATCAAGGGAGGCTAAATTCATCCCGCGAAGATACATCATATAATCCATCGATTGGAAGAATGCGCGTCGCCCTGCGATGATGGTGAGGACGTCGTCTTGGAGACACGCATGACGGAATACCCCGACCAGCAGATAGCCGTCGCTCTTTCGATCAACGGCCGGGAGCACCGGCTGACGTTTCCGGCCTGCGCTACGCTCCTCGATGTACTGCGCGATGCTCTTGCGCTGACGGGCGCCAAGAAGGGCTGCGACATGGGCGCGTGCGGTGCCTGCACGGTGCTGGTCGATGGCAGGCGCATCAATGCCTGCCTCGCGCTCGCGGCGATGCAGGACGGCAAGGAGATCCTGACCATCGAGGGTCTCGCCCGAGATGGCGTGCTGCATCCGCTTCAGCGCGCCTTCGTCGTCCACGACGCGCTGCAATGCGGCTACTGCACGCCGGGCCAGATCATGTCGGCGGCCGGGCTGATCGCCGAAGGCCGGGCCAGCGACGAGGCGAGCATCAAGGAGTTCATGAGCGGCAATCTCTGTCGCTGCGGCGCCTATCCCAACATCGTCGCCGCCATCGCCGCCATCGCCGACGCGGCGGAGCGCTGAGCGATGCAGCCCTTCGCCTATCGGCGCGCGGCCGACGAGCGCGACGCCATTACGACCGCCACGGCGCAGCCCGGTGCGAGGTTCATTGCTGGCGGGACCGACTTCATGCAGCTGTGGAAGGCCGGGCTCAGCGCACCCGACCTCGTCATCGACATCAGCCGGCTGCCGCTCGATGCCGTCACGGTGCGCCCGGATCGCATCGTAATCGGCGCGCTCTCCCGCATGAGCGAGGTCGCCGACCATCCTGCGATCAGGCGCGACTGCCCCGCGCTCGCCGATTCCATACTGGCGAGCGCCTCGCCGCAGGTGCGCAATGTCGCGACGATTGGCGGTAATCTCCTCCAGCGCACCCGCTGCGTCTATTTCCGCGGCGCCGCGCTGCCTTGCAACAAGCGGCTTCCGGGCTCGGGCTGCGGCGCCCTGGACGGTGAGAACCGGCTCCACGCCATTTTCGGCGCGAGCGGCCAATGCGCCGCTACCCACCCCTCCGATCTCGCGGTCGCTCTCGTCGCGCTCGCCGCGACTGTCCGGCTGCGCGGCAGCTCCGGGGAACGGGTGCTGCCGGTCGCGGATTTCTTCCAACTGCCGGGCGAGCATCCCGAACGCGAGACGGTGCTCGGCGGCGGCGAGCTCATCGTAGAGATCGAGGTGCCGCGCAGCGCGGCAGCGGCCCGATCACGCTATTTCAAGCTGCGCGACCGGGCGTCGTTCGAGTTCGCCGTCGTCTCGGCGGCGATCGCCCTCGACATAGAGGACGGGACTATCCGGAGCGCGCGGATAGCCGCCGGCGGCGTCGGCACGAAGCCGTGGCGGCTGCATGACTGCGAGGCAGCTCTCGCCGGCGCCCGGCTCGGCGAGGCGTCGTTCAGGCACGCTGCCGAGCGCGCGGCAGAGGGGGCAAGACCGCTCAGCCGGAATGGCTTCAAGATCGAGCTGCTGAAGCGGATCGTCCGCCGCGCGCTCGAGACTGTGGGAGAGGTCGCATGACCGCCTCCGACGAACGCTCGCCGCCACGCATCGAGGCCGCGCTCAAGGTGACCGGGGCGGCGCGCTATGCCACGGAAACACCGGTCGAGGGCGTGCTCCATGCCGCGCTCGTCGTGGCGCCGATCGCCAGTGGCCGTGTCCGGGAGATCGACGATCGCCAGGCGCGCGCCGTCGCCGGCGTCGTTGCGGTTCTGAGCCACGAGAACGCGCCGCGTATCGCGCGGGAGGGGGTTTTCATCGCGCTCCAGACGCCGGTCGTCCATTTCGCCGGCCAGGTGGTCGCGATCGTCGTCGCCGAGACCTTGATGCAGGCGCGGCGTGGCGCGGCGGTAGTCAAGGTGAGCTATGAGGAGCTGCCTGCCGTCACCGCAATCGGGCAGGCCGTCGATCCGCCCTTCGCGCCGCGCACCGCGGGCCGCACCGCCACCGATAGCCGGCGGGGCGATCCCGAGAGCGCCTTGCGCGACGCCGAAGTGACGCTCGAGCGGCGCTACACGACCTCGACCAACAACCATCTGCCGCTTGAGCCCCATGCCGTTATTGCCGCGTGGCAGGGCGACGAGCTGATCGTGCACACGACGTCGCAGGCGGTCTTCGCCCATCGCCTGGCGATCGCCGAATGTTTCGGCCTTGCCGTCGACCGCGTGCGCGTCGTTTCGAAATATCTCGGCGGCGGGTTCGGCACGAAGGGGGGCGCCTGGCTTCCCGTTCTTCTCCTCGGAGTCATGACGGCGCGGCAGATCGGCCGCCCGGTCAAGCTCGAGCTCACGCGCGCGCAGATGTTCACCCTCGTCGGACGCCGCCAGGAGACGATCCAGCAGCTGACGCTGGGCGCGACGCGCGACGGCCGCCTCACCGCGATCGTGCACGACACGCTCGCGCAGACCTCGACCTATGGCGACTACGCGGACCCGGTCGGCACGCCGGCGCGCGTGCTCTATGCCTGCGCCAACGTGGCAACCTCGCATCGCCTGGTGCGGGTCAACGCGCCGCAGCCCAATCCGATGCGGGCGCCGGGGGAAGGGCCCGGCAGCTTCGCCCTCGAATCGGCGCTCGACGAGCTCGCGCACGCCCTCGGGATCGATCCGCTCGAGCTGCGGTTGCGCAACTTCGCCGATCACGACCAGCACACTGGTCTTCCATGGTCGAGCAATGGCTTGCTGGAGTGCTACCGCGTCGCCGCGCGAAGCTTCGGCTGGGAAAAGCGTCCGCGCGAAATCGCCGCCTTGCGTGACGGACGCCATCGCCTCGGCTGGGGCATGGCATCCGCCTGCTATCCAGTCTATCGCATGGCGTCCGAGGCGGCGGTGCGCGTCGCTCCGGACGGCAGCGTGAAGGTGCGCTGCGGCACCCAGGACATGGGCACCGGAACCTATACCGTACTGGCCCAGCTCGCCGCTTCGATCCTCGGCATCCCGCTCGCCCGGGTCGCCGTCGAACTCGGCGACACGACGCTGCCGGAGGGCCCCTATTCCGGCGGGTCGATCGCAACCGCGAGCTTTACCCCCGCGGTCGAGGAGGCGGCGCGCCAAGTGTGTCGCCGCCTCGCCGAGCTGGCGGCGGACGATCCGGATTCGCCTCTTCATGGGCTGGCCGCCGATCGCATCACGATCGCCGACGGCTACCTCAGGAGCGAGAACCAGTCCGAGATTCTGGCGGATCTCGTCGCCCGCGCGGCCCCGGAGGGGGTCGAGGCAGTCGCTCGCGCGGCGCCCGAGGAGAAGTCGCGCCATAGCTCATACGGCTACGGCGCCGTCTTCGCCGAGGTGCGGGTCGATCCCGAGCTCGGCGAAGTGCGGGTCACGCGGCTCACCGCTGCCTATGCCACCGGCCGGATCCTCAATCCGCTGCTCGCGCGCAGCCAGTTCATCGGCGGCCTCGTCGGGGGCATCTGCATGGCCCTCCACGAGGATACTGTCATGGACGAGCGCCTCGGGCGCGTCGTCAGCGACAATCTCGCCGACTACCTCATCCCGGTCCATGCCGACATGCCGCGCTTCGACATCCATCTCGTCGACGAGGACGATCCGCATCTCGGCGGCGGCATCAAGGGAATCGGCATGCTCGGCACTGTCGGCACGGCGGCGGCGATCGCCAATGCCGTGTTCCACGCAACCGGCCGGCGCATCCGCGACCTGCCGATCCGGCTCGAGCGCCTTCTGCCCGACTGAATGGCCGAAGCTAGCGCGCGAGGGCGCGGCAGGCGGCGGGCGGGAAATGCACGGCGACGACGCTGCCGGCGGGATGATCGAAGGCGCGCGGCACGACGGCGCGAATGCTGTCGCCGGCGGCGAGATCGACGAGGTAGTCGCGCGTCGCGCCGAGATAGACTTGGCGGACGATGCGGCCGCGCGCCATGTTGAGCGTGCCGGCGGCCGGCGCGCCAGCGCGCAACTCGACGTCGTGCAGGCGGATCGAGACGGCGGTCTTGCCGTCAGCCGCCGGCGTTCCCTGGCCGCAGCGCAGCATCGCCCCGGCGCATTCGACGACGCCGTCGCCGCGATGGGTGCCATGGAGGATGTTGGTGCCGCCGATGAAATTGGCGACGAACTCGCTCTCCGGCCGCTCGTAGATGTCCTCGGGCGTGCCCGCCTGCTCGACCCGCCCGCCATTCATCACCACGATGCGGTCGGCGGCGGTCATCGCCTCGACCTGGTCATGAGTGACGTAGAGCGTGGTGTATTTGTACTCGTCGTGCAGGCGGCGCACCTCGAAACGCATCTCCTCGCGCAGGTTGGCGTCGAGATTGGAGAGTGGCTCGTCGAGGAGCAGCGTCTCGGGCTGGACGACGAGGGCGCGGGCGAGGGCGACGCGCTGCTGCTGCCCGCCCGAGAGCTCGGTCGGATAGCGCGCGGCAAAGGGCGCCATGCGGGTGACAGCGAGAATCTTCTCGACGCGGCGGGCGGTTTCCTCCTTGGCGGCGCCGCGCACCGTCAGCCCATAGGCAACGTTCTCGGCGATCGTCATATGCGGCCACAGCGCGTAGCTCTGGAAGATCATCGACATGCTGCGCTGCTCGGGCGGCAGCGCGCTGCCCGGTGCCGAGAGGCGGCGGCCGCCGACATGGATCTCGCCGCCATCGGGCGTGAGAAACCCGGCGAGCAGGCGCAGGGTCGTCGTCTTGCCGCAGCCCGACGGGCCGAGCAGGCAGACGAGCTCGCCATGGCCGATCGTGAGGTCGAGGCGGTCGACGACGGGTAGGCTGCCGTAGCGCTTCGTCAAGCCGCGCAGTTCAACGAGCGCCATACCCCTCGTCGCCCCCTTTGTCTGGCTAATGATTGGCGGCGAGTGTGTGACAGATGCGCGGGGCTGACAAGGCTCACGGGCGCTGCGTCACGAGCCTCAGCCGGCGCAGCTGGAGCTGGGCG
>DATAQP010000070.1:0-5864 GCA_036264595.1 Allostellaceae bacterium | reverse complement strand
TTCATGTTGGCGGCGCGTCCGGGCTGCTATTTGTGGATCGGCAACGGGCCCATCGGGGACGGCGTGGGTCTGCACAGTTCGCGCTACGACTTCAATGACGAGATTCTGCCGCTCGGCGCCAGCTACTGGTCCAAGCTGGTTGAGAGCGTCTTGAAGCGGGAGGAGGCCTGATCGGGTGATCCGGCAGGGCGGGAGACGCACGGTCTTCTGCCCTGCCATCACGCTCAAGCGTTTTCAAACGGTATCACGCGTGGACGATGCGGCCGCGCGGCTGGCGCAGCAGCCAGAGGGCGATCGCCAGGTTCAGCACGTTCCATGCGATGCCGTTGAGAAAGGCGGCCTGGTAGGAGCCGGTGAGGTCGAATATCTCGCCCGACATCCAGCCGCCGGCGGCCATGCCGACGATGGTCGCCATGAGCACCGTGCCGAAGCGCGCGCCGGCCTCCTGCGGCGGGAAATACTCGCGGATGATCATCGCATAGCTCGGCACGATGCCGCCCTGCGAGAGGCCGAAGAGCGCGGAGACGAGGTAGAGCGAGGTGAGGCCGTCGAAGGGCACGTAGAACAATAGCGTCAGCATCTGCAGCGCCGAGCCGAGCACGAGCGTCCGCACGCCGCCGATATGGTCCGAGATCCAGCCCGAGGCAAGGCGGCTCACCATGCCGAGACCGAGCATCAGGGACAGCATCTCGGCGCCCCGCGCGACGCCGTAGCCGAGATCGCCGCAATAGGCAACGATATGGACCTGCGGCATCGACATGGCGACGCAGCAGGCGAAGCCGGCGACGGTGAGCAAGGTCAGCAGGGTGTTCGGCGCGACCGGCAAGGCGCTCGTGGACGTCGTTGCCGTTCGATGCGCCGTCGTGTCGTGCGATATCGGCGTCGGCCGGCGCAACGCCAGACTAAGCGGCAGCATCGTCGCGGCACAGAAGATGCCGATCCAGATATGCGTCTGGCGCCAGCCGATCGCGTCGATGAAATGCTGCAGGACGGGCGGCCAGACCGTGCCGGCGAGGTAGTTGCCGCTGGCGCAGATCCCCACCGCGATGCCGCGGTTGCGGGTGAACCAATGCGAGACATCGGCGACCAACGGTCCGAAGGTGGCGGAGCTGCCGAGCATGCCGATGAACAATCCCTGCACGGCGGCGAATTGCCAGAGGCTCGAGACATAGGCGCTGGCGACATAGCCGATGCTGAGCATGAACGCGCCGCCGACGACCGGGACGACGACGCCGCGACGGTCGGCGAGGCGGCCCATGAAGATGCCGCCAAAAGCGAAGCCCATCATCGTCGCGGTGTAGGGGAGCGAGGCGCTGCCGCGGTCGACGCCGAACTCGATCTGGACCGCCGGCAGCACGACGATCGCCGACCACAGCCCGATGCCGCCGATGGCGCTGAGCAGCAACGCGGCGAGCAGGCGGCGCCAGGCATAGGCGCTCTCGACGCCGTCAGTGGTTGCCGTGCCGATTGTTGCACGCGCTTGCGTTGTCATTCTCGACGTCTCTCCCTCTCAGTTCGCCGCCGCCGGTATCCGGCGTTGCATTCCCACTTTTCTCCCCAATCGTCATGCCCGGACTTGATCCGGGCTCTCGCGGGAACGAAGTTCCCGCTGCCGCTAGCGGTTTCGTAGAAACCGCGAGAGGCATCCACGCATGGCGTTGTCGTGCAGAAGTCGTGGATGGCCGGATCAAGTCCGGCCATGACGGGACAAGAGGGACTTGGTCAGATGCGACTGCCCTCCCCCGTCAAGGGGGAGGGGCGATGTCGCGAGGTGGTCCAGTCGCGGTGCTACATAGTGGCCAGCTGACGCAGCTCCGGCGTGGCGGCATCGAGCGCCTTGCCGTAGAGCTCGACGCCTTCGTCGATCTCGGCCTTGGTGATGCAGAGCGGCGGCGAGAAGGAGTTGACCTCGACGAAGGGCAGGGCGCGGGTGAGAACGCCGTGCTCGACCGCCTTCTTGGCGACGATGCGATGGGCGTTCGACGTGGGATCGAAGAAGCGCTTCGCCTTCTTGTCGGCGACGAACTCGACCGCCAGCATCAGCCCCTCGCCATGCACGCTGCCGACATGCGGATGGTCGCCGACCCGCTCGCGCAGCTTGCGCAGGAAATAAGTGCCGAGCGTGGCGGAATTCTCGATCAGGTTCTCGCGCTCCATGATGTCGAGATTGGCCATGCCGACGGCGCCGCCGACCGGATGGCCGGAATAGGTGAAGCCGTGCATCACCGGCCCGTATTCCGCCGAGGCGTTCTGCAGAACGTTCCAGATCTTGTCCGAGATCACCGAGGCGGAAACCGGGAAATAGGCGCTGGTGATGCCCTTGGCGAGCGTGACGATGTCGGGCTTCAGCTTGTAGAGCCCTGTCGCGAACCACGAGCCGGTGCGCCCGAACCCGGTGATCACCTCGTCGGCAATGAACAATATGTCGTTCTCGGCGAGCACCGCCTGGACCTTCTCGAAATAACCCTTGGGAGGCAGGAAGACGCCACCGGTGCCCATGATCGGCTCTGCGATGAAGGCGGCGATGGTGTCGGCGCCCTCGTGCTGGATCATGTCCTTGAGCTCGCCGACCATGCGGTCGGTGAAGGCTTCCTCGCTCTCGCCGGCCTTGCCGTAGCGGTAGTAATGCGGGCAGGCGGTGTGCAGCACGCCCTCGACCGGCAGGTCGAACGCCTTATGGTAGGACGGAATGCCGGTCATGCTGGCGGCGACGTAGGTCAGGCCGTGATAGGCGCCGAGCCGCGAGATGATCTTCTTCTTCTGCGGCCGCCCGAGCAGGTTGTTGTAGTAGCGTACCAGCTTGAAGTTGGTGTCGTTGGCATCCGAGCCCGAGGTGCCGAAGAAGATCTTCGACAGATGCCCCGCATCCGCCTTCTCGCGGAAGAGGCCGAGGACGCGGTCGGCGAGGCGGATGACGGGCTCGTTCGAGGCCGAGCCGAAGAGATGATAGTAGCTGAGATCCTTGATCGCCTTGGCCGCCGCCTCGGCGATCTCCGACCTGCCATAGCCGACATTGACACACCACAGCCCGGCGCCGAGATCGATGAGGCCACGCCCGTGCTGATCCTTCACCCGCACGCCATAGCCGTCGGAGAAGATCGTCGGACCGTTCTTGAGGTGATCGGCGACCGAGGTCACGGGATGGAACAGGCTCTGCCGGTCCATTTCCTCGAGCGAATAGTTCCGGGCGGTCGAAGCGGTCATGTTTGGTTCTCCTAGCGTCTCCTCAAACCCCTATCGTAGGCGGGTTGGGGATTGGGTGGAAATGGTTTCCTTCATTTCACCAGCCGCTTCAGCTCGGCCTCCGCCGCGATATGCTCGACGAACCCGCTCGGGCAGCCGTCCAGCGCCTCGCGGAAGAGGCGCTGGGCGTCGCCGATCTCGACGCGCAGCAGCGCGTGTTCGGCGAGATAGAACGATGCCTCGCAGCCTTGCTCGCGCCGCTTCTTGGCATCGCCTTTCGCCGCGGCCGCCTGGACCTGCGCCGGCTCCATCTGGCCGAGAAAGAGGGCGATGATCGGGCCGGGCCACACGTCGCGGTCGTATTTCACGACGGTATTGAGGGCGAGCTCGTGCGGGTCCGCCTGCCCGATCCGAGAGCGCGCGAGATGGCGCCAGAGAGCGACATAGGCATCGTTTGCCGCGCCACGCTGGAAGTCCTCGGCGGCGGCGGCATAGCGGCCGAGATAGAAGTTGACGAAGCCGCGACTATGGATGGCGTCGATGTCGTCGGCCTTGTATTTGACTGCCGTGTCAAAGTCGATCACCGCCTCGGCGAAGCGACCGATCGCCTGATAGGAATTGCCGCGATTGAAATAGGCCGGCTGATAGTCCTTCTTCAGCCGGAGCGCCGCGTCGTAATCGGCGATCGCCTCGCGATGCTTGCCGAGCGCGGCATAGGAATTGCCGCGGTCGTAATAGGCGACCTCGTCGCCGGCGCGCAGCTGGAGCGCCATGTCGTAATCGGCGATCGCCTTCGCGTATTGCCCCTTGAATTGATAGATGTCGCCGCGATTGACATAGACGCTCTGATAGCGCGGGTTGAGCCGGATCGCGGCATCGAAATCGGCCAGCGCCTCGTCGTTCCGGTTGCTCCGCGCAAAGGCGATGCCGCGGTTGTTGTGCGCCGTCGCCTGGGTCTCCGGCGGCAGATCGCCGCGATCGAGCGCGGCGGAATAGAGTCGGATCGCCGCCGCCCAGTCACGTCGTTGCACCGCGGTACGCCCGGCATCAGCGTCCTCGCTGCTTCCCGCATGCGCGAGGACGGGCAGGACGAGCATGAGGAGGGCGAGCAGGAGGCGCATCGCGATTTGCGCGGGCCGCCGCGCTAGGCCGCGTGCGCGCGCCGGTATGAGCCGTGCTCGATATCGAGGAGGAGGGGCGGGCCCTCGGGGCTCCAGTCGAGCGCACGGCGCGCCTTGACGGCGCGGACCCGGCTGTTCGAGGCGAAGGTGAACTCGGCGGATTCGCGGCCCCACGCCTTGATCGCCTCGTCGAGCGGCCAGGCTTCCGTTCTTCCGTCCATGCCGAGCATCCGGCTGATCGCCTGCGCCACCGACTTCATCGAGGCCTCGCCATTCTCGGCATAGAAGAACGAGCCGGCCGCCGCCTTGTCGAGGGCGAGGAGAAAGAGCGCGGCGACGTCGTCGATATGGACGTGCGACCAGATATTCTCGCCAGCGCCGACATGCCTGGCGACGCCGCTCTCCTTGGCGAGGGTGATGAGGCGCGGCACTTGGACGCTGTCCTTGTCGAGGCCGGCGCCGCTGCCATAGATCAGGCTGGGACACAGCACTATGGCCCGCACGCCGTCGTTTGCAGCGGCGAGCACCGTGTTGTTGATGGCGACACGCGGCGCCTTCTCGGGCAGCGGCACGACGGGCGTGTCCTCGTCGTAGATCCTGGTGCCCAGCTCGCCGCCCGCCTTGTCGCCGACGATGCTGGAGCCGCTCGTCTGGATGAAGGCCTTGCCGCTGCCGCGGAGCTCCGGCAGTACGGCCTCGATGATGTCGCGATTGTCGGAGTTGGCAGCGTTGATGACGGCGTCGGCGCGCCGCGCCGCATCGGCAAGGAGCGCACGGTCGGCGAGTTCGCCGCGCAGCGGCACGATGCCCTGCTCGCGCAGCGCTGCGTCGCCTGCCGCGCTGCGGACCAGCCCGGTCACGTGGTGGCCTGCGGCGAGGAGGCGCGCCGCCACCGTGCCGCCGATATAGCCCGTCGCGCCGGTGAGGAAGATATTCATGGCGGCGCCGCTGCGAATTCGAGCGCGGCGTCGGCGAGCCAGAGAAAGAGATACTCGGCGACGCTGCGCTCGACGATGATGTGATAGCTCGGCGCATCGTCAAGCTGGTGCAGGGCGATCTTGACCTTGGCGAGGAAGCTCTGTGCACACTGGCCGGGCCCGAAGCTGCGCGGATGGAGGTCGAGTCCGCTGCCCTTGGCGAGCAGGTCGCGCGCATGCCTGCCGGACAGCGCGATGATGGTCCGGCTGTCGCTGATGTCGACCACCGCGCCGCGCCGCCCGCGCAACGCCGCCGACAATGTTGCCGTGAGGGCGGTCTCGCCGCCCGGCTCGGTGACGATCAGGAACTCGTCGGGGCCGAGCCACAGCGCGCTGCCGCCGGCACAGGCGATCGTCCGGTTGGCGTCCGGTAAGGCGGCGTGCAAGGCGGTCTCGACGGCGCTGCGCGCATCCGCGTCGCGCAGATCGACGCGCAGCGCGACCATGGCGTGAAACGGCTTCTCCTGCAGCATCAGCGCCGTGCCGACGGACGGCGCGGCGAGATGCCCGAGGGGGCTGCGTGCGATCGCGGTATCAGCCATGCAGCCGTTCTCCCTCGAGATCGTAGAACCGGCTTTTGCCG
>DATAQP010000065.1:0-6346 GCA_036264595.1 Allostellaceae bacterium | reverse complement strand
CGCCCAGCTTGCCTTCGGTGCCGACCTCGCGCGCGACACGGGTGACTTCCGAGGCGAAGGCGTTCAGCTGATCGACCATCGTGTTGATGGTGTTCTTCAGCTCCAGGATCTCGCCCTTCACGTCGACGGTGATCTTGCGCGAGAGATCGCCGCCGGCGATCGCGGTCGCGACCTCGGCGATGTTGCGCACCTGGGCCGTCAGATTGCCGGCCATCGAGTTGACGCTGTCGGTCAGATCCTTCCAGGTGCCGGCGACGCCGGGCACCTGGGCCTGGCCGCCGAGGCGGCCCTCGGTGCCGACCTCGCGCGCCACGCGCGTCACTTCCGAGGCGAAGGCGTTGAGCTGATCGACCATCGTGTTGATGGTGTCCTTGAGCTCGAGGATCTCGCCGCGCACCTCGACGGTGATCTTGCGCGAGAGGTCGCCGCGCGCCACCGCCGTGGTCACCTGGGCGATGTTGCGCACCTGGTCGGTCAGGTTGCCGCACATGGCGTTGACCGAGTCGGTTAGGTCCTTCCACGTCCCGGCGACGCCGGGCACGAGCGCCTGACCGCCGAGCTTGCCTTCGGTGCCGACCTCGCGGGCGACGCGCGTCACCTCGGACGCGAAGGAGCGCAGCTGATCGACCATCGTGTTGATGGCCTCCTTGAGCTGCAGGATCTCGCCGCGTACGTCGACCGTGATCTTCTTTGAAAGATCGCCGTTGGCGACGGCGATCGTCACCTCGGCGATGTTGCGGACCTGCGCGGTCAGGTTCGACGCCATCGAGTTGACGCTCTCGGTGAGGTCCTTCCACACGCCGGTGACCTCGCGGACCTGCGCCTGGCCGCCGAGCTTGCCGTCGGTGCCGACCTCGCGCGCGACGCGCGTCACCTCCGAGGTGAAGACGCTGAGCTGCTTGATCATCGTGTTGACGATGGTGGCGGACCGCAGGAACTCGCCCTTGAGCGGCCGACCATCGACCTCGAGGCGGACCGTCTGCAAGAGATCGCCCTGCGCCACCGCGGTGATCGCATGTGTCACCGCGGTGGTCGGCCAGAGCAGGTCGTCGATTAGCGTGTTGACCGAATTCTCCATCCCGCTCCAGGCGCCGAGCGGCATGCCGAAGCTGACGCGCTTGCGCGTCTTGCCTTCGCGCCCGACGACCTGGCCGACCTGTTCGAGCTGCTGCGCCATCCGCTCGTTGGCGGCGACGATCTCGTTGAAGGTATCGGCGATCTTGCCGGCAAGGCCGACCTGATCGCGCGGCAGGCGTACCGAAAAATCGCCGACGCGCATCGCCTGCAACGCGTGGAGCAGGCTGTGGAGATCCGATGCCTCGTGATCCCGTGCGCCGTTCGTCACGGGCTTGGCGGGGAGGTCGCGTTTGGGCGGCCGGACGGCAGCCGCGCGGGCGGGACCGTTGAGCTCGCGCTGAGCGGTGGCTTTACCGTTACGTGGCATCTCGATCTCCCCGGATACTCCACTAGGTGCCGCGCCCTTGTCCGGGTACGGCGAACAACAGAATTTCGCGAGCGATATTGTAGCGTAACGTTCGGTTACAGTAACGCCAGGGCGAGCCCCCACTAGGGGTCTGCCGACTACTTATTTAGGGTATCTCGTTCCTTTTCGGACAGAATCTTGATCTTGTCCGGACAGGCCGGCTCATTACTCGGGATAGGCCCAGCACAGTGCCGGCGGCATGGTGATGGCGACGTCGCTGTCGACGGCGTGACGGGCGCTGGTGCCGAGCTCGAGCACGACGAGCTGGCCGCCGAGCACGGCGAGGTCGTAGACCGTCTGCGCCCCCTCGTAGCGTTGCGCGAGGACGCGCGCGGTGAACTGGTTCGCGCCGCTGCCGTGCGCGCCGCATTGCACGTTCTCGGGCCGCACGACGATCTTCACCGCCGCCCCGGCGCCGACCCCGACCGGCAGCCAGGCGGTGAGGCGATGGCCAGACGCCGCCTCGATGGTGCCGAACTCGCCCTGGCGGTCGAGGACGCGGCCGGACAGCCGGTTGGTGGCGCCGGTGAAGCTGGCGACGAAAAGGTCGACCGGGCGGTTATAGATCTCCGCCGGCGCGCCGATCTGCAGCAGCTTGCCTTCCCGCATCACGCCGATGCGGTCGCCGAGGACGACGGCCTCGGCCTGATCGTGGGTGACGTAGAGCGCGGTGACGCCGGTTCGCTTGATGATAGTGCGCAGATCGTCGCGCAGCCGCAGGCGCAGATTGGCGTCGAGATTGCTGAGCGGCTCGTCGAGGAGCAGGAGCTGCGGCTGATAGACCAGGCTGCGCGCCAGCGCGACGCGCTGCATCTGGCCGCCGGACAGCGAGACGACGGCGCGCTGGGCATAGTCCGAAAGCCCGACCAGCGCCAGCGCCTCGGCCACCTTGCGGTCGCGCTCGGTCCGGGCGGTGTCGCGATGACGCAGCGGATAGGCGACGTTCTGCCAAACCGTCATATGCGGCCAGACGGCATAGGATTGGAACACCATGCCGATATTGCGCCGCCGCGGCGGCACCAGCACGCCCTGCTCGGGCGCCCAGACGGTGGTGCCGCCGATGCGGATCATCCCTGCGCTCGGATGCTCCAGCCCGGCGACGCAGCGCAAACTCGTCGTCTTGCCGCAGCCCGAGGGGCCGAGCAGGGCGACGATCTCGCCGGCGGCGACGGTAAAGCTCACATCGTCGACGGCCGGCTTGCCCGTGGCAAACACCTTGCGCAGCCGCTCGACCCGCAATTCCGCGGACATCAGCCGCTACTGCCGATAGCCGTAGGTCTTGTTCCACTCCTCCATCCAGGTGGCGTGGAGTTTCTGGTACTGGTCGAAATCAGGCACCCAGACCTTCACCACCTTGGGATCGTAGCCCTCCGGATAGGCCGGCGGCGTCTTCAGCGAGGTGACGTTGCCGAGCTCCTTGATCATGAAAATCTGGCCCTCCTCCGAGAGGTTCCAGTTGAGGAAGAGCTTGGCGGCATTGGGATGCGCCGCCGTCTTCGGAATGCCGCTGGCATAGGGGTTGATCGGCACGCCTTCGGGCGGAAAGAATATCTCGAGCGGCGCGCCGTCGCGCTTCTTGGTCCACACGATGTTGTAGAGCAGCGGCGCGATTTGCACCTCGCCGCGGACCAGCGCATCGGAGGCCGGCGCGCCCGAGGGGTAGAGCGTCGGCTTGGTCGCTGCCTGCTTCGCCCAGTAATCCTCGCCAAGGGTCTGGCGCTCGAACATGATGCGCGTCCAGGTCGTGCCGCCCGACGGGCCGATCACCTGGCCGATCTTGCCGGTATATTCCGGCTTGGTCAGGTCCATCCACGATTTCGGCGGGGTCTTCATCAGCTCGGAATTATAGGCGATCGACCAGCCGATGGTGGCGCGCGGCCACAGCTTGGGCGAGACGAGGACCGAGGTGAGATAGTCGGCGGCGTTGGGCGGCGCGTAGTCGGCGAAGAGGTCGACGAGCTCGAGCATGAGGCCGCGATCGGAATGATCGACGACGTCGGCGGCGAGCTTGCCGGCGGCCGCCTCGGTCTTGACCCGCGTGATGAGCTGGCCGCCCGGCGCGCGGATCATCTCGACCTTGATGAAGGGGAAGCGCTTGTTGAAGGCCTTGATGACCTCCTGCTCGACCTCGGTGAAATTGGCCGTGTAGTAGACCAGCGTGCCTTCCTTCTTCGCCGCCTCGATGAGCTCGGGCGAGCCGAAGGGGTTGGCAGTCTCGGCCCGGGCCGGCAGCGCGAGGGCGCCGGCCAGGCCAAGAGCGCCGGCCATCACCGCGCGGCGCGATAGTGGGGTCGGGGTCATGATCGTCTCCTCCCGTTTCGGTTATCGGTCGAATTGCATGGTCCGGCGATGCGCTAGCCTGCCTTGCCGATGCCGCCATCGGTGGTGCCGCGCGAGAAATAATGGGCGATGCCGATCAGCACGGCGAGCAGCACCATCTGCACCAGGCTGAACGCTGCCGTGATGCTGATATTGCCGCCATCGTAATAGTCGAGCAGCAGCACCGCCATCACCATCGAATCGCTGCTGTAGAGGAAGAGCGACGAGCCGAGCTCGCGCACCGCCAGGATGAAGAGCAGGGTCATCGCCGCGATGACGCCGGGCCGCGCGAGCGGCAGCACGATGGTGCGCACCGTGCTCAACGTGCCGCGTCCGCAGATCCATGCCGCCTCCTCGAGCTCGCGATGGATCTGCATCAGCGAGGTCGAGAGCGCCTTCACCGTATCGGGCAGGAAACGGGCGATGAAGGCAAGCGCCAGGATCCAGATCGTGCCGTAGAGCCCGCCCGGCAGGCCGATCCATGCCCAGAGATAAGCGACGCCGACGACAAGGCCGGGGATCGCCACCGGCAGGGTCGAGATGATGTCGACGGCCCGCCGTCCCGGCGCCGCGGTCCGCGTCACCGTATAGCCGATGGCGAAGGCGAGGGCGCCGCCGACCAGCGCGGTGATGATGGCGACCTCCATCGTGTTGGTGATCGAGCGCAGCGCCAGCGGGTTGGCGAAGAGCCGCTCGAAATGCATGAGGCTGTATTGCCGCATGTCGAACAGGCTGGCGACGTCGCGGATGAAGAGGAATTTGCGGAAGGCGGCGACGATCAGCCCGAGGCTGGGCAGCACGACGACGATGAGGAGATAGAGGATGGCGAGGCCGAGGGTGAGAAAGCGCCAGGGCCCGAGATCGAGCGAGCGCGGCCGGAACGCCTTGCCCGCCACGGTGGTGAAGCTGCGCCCGGACAACACCTTCTGCTGCAGGATGACCAGCAGGCCGGTCACCACCATGAGGATGATGGCGACGGCGGCGGCGTTGCTGTAGAGCGGCGGCGACCACGCCGTCAGGTTGAAGATGTAGGTCGTCAGCACGGAGATATTGGCCGGCGTGCCGAGCACGGCGGGAATGCCGTAGATGCCGAGCATGACGATGAAGGAGAGCAGCATGCTCGAGATGATCGCCGGCGCGATCAGCGGAAAGGTGATGGTGAGGATGGTGTAGAGGGCGCTCGTGCCCGAAATCTCGGCCGCCTCCTCGAGCGAAGGGTCCATGTTGCGCAGCGCCGCCGAGGTGAACATGTAGACATAGGGCGCGTAGTACATGCCGAAGATGGCGATCAGCCCCGGCATCGAATAGAGATTGAAGCGCCACGCCACCCCTATGCTGGCGAGCATAGTGTTGAGCAGACCGGTCTTCGGCGAGCCGAGAATTGCCCAGGCGACGGCGGCGACCAGCGGCGGCACGAAGAGCGGCAGCAGCCCGGCCGTGGCGATCAGCCCCTTCCACGGCGTGTTGGTGCGCACGACGATCCAGGCGAAGGCGAGACCGATGGCGAGGGCGAGGGCCGTGCCGCCGGTGCAGGCGATGAAGGAGTTGAGCAGCGCCGAATGGACGTTCGGATTGACCAGGACCGCGGTGAAATTGTCGGTCGAGATATCGGCCGGATGGAAGCCGTCGACGACCGGGTTGGTACCGGTCACCGCGCCGAAGAGCAGCATGGAGATCGGATAGAGCACGAGGAAGGCGAGGATCGCTAGCAGCAGGCCGGTCCACAGCCAGCCGGCGACGCTGATTCGCGCCCGCTGCCCCGCCTGCCGGCCGGACGCCGCTATCGAAGCCGTCGCCGCCTGCGCCATCACCCTCCCCTCCGGCGGCCCGCTTTATTCGGACCGGCATCTTGCTTCAGCACGCCCGCGTTGTCGCGGATGGGGCGCCGCCAAGCTCGCCGGCCGCGCCCCTGCCTATAAGCTATCAGCCGGCCGGCTTGGAGACAAACCCTCGCGGACGATTGACCCGACGCGCATTACCCCACACGCACGAGGGCGCCGCCATCGACCGGCAGCGAGACGCCGGTGATGAACGACGCCTCGTCCGAGGCGAGGAACAAGGCGGCGTTGGCGACGTCCCACGCCGTCCCCATGCGATGGCGCAGCGGCACCTTGGCGTCGCGCTCGGCGGCGACCTGGGCACGGCTGACGCCGCGCACCCGCGCCCGCGTGTCGACCGCCATCGGCGTGTTCATCAGCCCGGGCAGGATGACGTTGGCGCGTACGCCGAACTCGGCATTCTGGATGGCGAGCTGCTGGGTGAAGGCGATCATCGCCGCCTTGGTCGCCTTGTAGGTGACGTAGGGGTAGTTCTCCCAGGCGGCGACCGATGAGATGTTGATGATGACGCCCGATTTCTGCTCCCGCATGATCGGCACCACGTGCTTGCAGGCCATGACCGTGCCGCGCAGATTGATGGCGCAGATGCGGTCGAAGGCCTCCTCGCTGAGCTCGAGCAGCGGGGCGTCGCCGCCGGCGAGGCTGACCCCGACATTGTTGTGCAGGATGTCGATGCGGCCCCAGCGCCGCTGCGCCGCCTCGATCG
>DATAQP010000605.1:0-12543 GCA_036264595.1 Allostellaceae bacterium | reverse complement strand
ATCGAGAAGACGATCACCGATCTCGGTAAACGGGCGCGTGACGGCAAGCTCAGCCTCGATGAGCTGTCGGGCGGCACCTTCACTATCACCAATGGCGGCGTTTACGGCTCGCTGATGTCGACGCCGATCCTCAACCCGCCGCAATCGGCCATTCTCGGCATGCACAAGATCGACAAGCGCCCGGTCGTCGTCGGCGACAAGATCGAGATCCGGCCTATGATGTATCTCGCGCTGAGCTACGATCACCGCATCGTCGACGGCCGCGAGGCGGTCACCTTCCTGGTGCGCGTCAAGGAATGTATCGAGGATCCGCAGCGCATCCTGCTCGACATGTAGTCGGCGCGTAACAGAGGAATTGCGATGAGCGAGAGCTTCGATATCGTCATCATCGGTGGCGGGCCAGGCGGGTATGTGGCGGCGATCCGCGCGGCGCAGCTCGGCATGCGCGTCGCCTGCGTCGAGAATCGCGACCGGCTCGGCGGCACCTGCCTCAATATCGGCTGCATCCCGTCAAAGGCGCTGCTGCAATCCTCGGAGAAATTCGCCGAGGCGACGCATTCCTTCGCCGCCCACGGCGTCAAGCTGTCCGGTGTCGAGCTCGATCTCGCCACCATGATGGCGCGCAAGGACAAGGTCGTCGCCGACCTCACCAAGGGCGTCGATTTCCTCTTCAAGAAGAACAAGATCACTTGGATCAAGGGAACCGGCCGCATCAGCGCGCCCGGCAAGGTCGCCGTGCAGCCGCTCGATGGCGGTTCGGCGCAGGAGATCGCAGCTACGTCGATCGTCATCGCCACCGGCTCCGACAGCCTCCCTCTGCCCGGCGTCACGATCGACGAGAAGCAGATCGTCTCGTCGACCGGCGCGCTCTCGCTCGCCAAGGTGCCGGAACATCTCGTCGTCGTCGGCGGCGGCTATATCGGCCTCGAGATGGGCTCGGTGTGGCGCCGCCTCGGCGCCAAGGTCACCGTCGTCGAATTCCTCGACCGTATCACACCGAACATGGATGGCGAGACCGGCAAGATGCTGCAGCGCGTTCTCACCAAATCCGGCTTCGCGTTCAAGCTCGGCACCAAGGTGGTGAGCGCGAAGGCAAGCAAATCGGGCGTCACGTTGCAGCTCGAAGCCGCCGCCGGCGGCACGCCGAGCGAGCTCAAGGCGGATATCGTGCTGGCGGCGATCGGCCGGCGTCCCTACACCGACGGGCTCGGGCTGCCGGAGCTCGGCGTCGCGCTCGACAACAAAGGCCGCGTCAAGGTCGATGCTCGCTATCAGACCAATATCCCCGGCATCTATGCGATCGGCGACGTCATCGCGGGTCCGATGCTGGCGCACAAGGCCGAGGACGAAGGCACCGTCTGCGTCGAGATGATCGCCGGCATGAAGCCGCATCTCGATTACGATGCCATCCCCGCCGTCATCTATACCTGGCCGGAAGTCGGCTCGGTCGGCAAGAGCGAGGAGGAGCTGAAGGCCGTCGGCATCGCCTACAAGGTCGGCAAGTTTCCCTTCACTGCCAACAGCCGCGCGCGCACCAACGCGGACACTGACGGCTTCGTCAAGATTCTCGCCGATGCCAAGACCGACCGTGTCCTCGGTGTTCACATCATCGGGCCCGATGCCGGCACGATGATCGCCGAGGCGGCGCTCGCCATGGAATACGGCGCCTCTTCCGAGGATATCGCGCGCACGACGCACGCCCATCCGACGCTCAGCGAGGCAGTGAAAGAAGCGGCGCTCGCCGTCGACGGACGGCCGATCCACATCTGATCGTCAGGTGGCCTTGGCGCGCGGATGCGCCTGGTCATAGATCTCGATCAGGCGCGTCATGTCGACGGCGGTGTAGCGTTGCGTTGTCGACAGGCTGGCATGGCCGAGCAATTCCTGAATGGCGCGCAGATCGCCGCCGCCTGCCAGGAGATGCGTCGCGAAGCTGTGACGCAGCGCGTGCGGTGTCGCCGATTCGGGCAGCGCCAGCGCCCGGCGCAGCTGCGCCATCCTTCCCTGCACGAGACGCGGATTGAGCGGCCCGCCGCGCGCCCCGACGAAGAGCGGCTCGTCGGGCGCGAGCGCATGCGGGCAGGAGGCAAGGTAATCGGCGATCGCCGCGGCGACGACCGGCAGAATCGGAACCATGCGCTGCTTGTTGCCCTTGCCGGTGATGTGGATCGTGCCGGCGGTCAGCGGCGCCTCGCGGCGGCGCAGGCTGAGCGCCTCGGCGAGCCGCAGGCCGCAACCATAGAGCAGGGTGAGCACCGCGACGTCGCGTTTGGCAATCCAGGGCTGCGCGTCGTCGACGCTGGCGAGCGCACTTACTGCGTCGATCTCGGTCAGCGGCTTCGGCACAGAGGCGGGGAGCTTGGGGCTGCGCACGGTGGCGAGGGCAGGGTTGTGCGCCAGGTCGCGGCGATCGAGAAAGCGGAAGAAGCTGCGCAGCACCGACATGGCGCGCGCCCGCGAGCTGGCGGCGAGATCTTCGCCGGCGCGCCGCGCGAGATAGGCGCGGAAGTCGGCGGCGCACAGCCGGGCGAGGTCAGCGAGATCCGGAGCGGCGCCGAGGTGATCGGTGAGGAAGGCGAGGAAACGGGCGAGGTCGCTGCCATAGGCGGCAATCGTATGCGCCGAGGCGCGTTTTTCTGCGGTCAGCCAGGCTTGCCATTCGATGATCGCCGCCAGACAGGGCGGCGCGGCGGAGAACCGCGCCAGCGCGATCGGAAGCGGGCCCGCCTGAGCCCGATGCTTGACCTTAATGCGCGAGGTCGAGCCAGGCGGCAAAGGTCAGCTCGGTCACTCGCGCCAGGAAGGACAGTAGCTCGACACCCTGGCCGGGATGGAATTTGGCGGGTCGGCGCGTGCCGATGCAGAGCAGCCCGACCGGCGCATGCTCGGCGACATCGAGGCGCAGCAGGGCCTGCGAGCGCACCAGACCCGCTGCGCTGCCGAACAAAGCCGGCTCGCCCGGCGTGTCGGCGCAGAGCAGCGCGCCGCGTTCCGTGCCGAGCAGATCGTCGACCGTCCCCGGGCGCAGGATCTGGATTCCCTGTAACGGCAGGCGCGGTTGCTTGCTAGACGCAGATTCGACGCCGATTGTCACCACATCGACATCGAGAAGCACGGCGAGATCCGTGGTGATGATCTGTAGAAGTTGCTCGAAGCTCGAAGCGGCGATGATCGCCAGCACCGCGGCGTGGATGCGGTTCTGGCTCGTCAGGTTCGAGCGGCTGGTGACGATCAGGGCGCGCTGCTGCGTCTTCAGCCGCGCCACGTCGCTGCGCAACCGCTGCAGCATGAAATGCTGCATGTCGACGACACTATCGCCGCGCTGCAGGGCAGGTGGCGTCAGCACCGCGAGCAGTTCGGGATGCGCAGCGAGAAAATCGGGGTTCCGGCGCAGATAGGCGACGACATCGTCGGCGCCGATCCCTTGCGTCTCCGCTGCGGCATTGGCTGCCTCGACGCGCCGCCGCTTGACGATGGTCTTCTGATCCTTGCCGCGCGCCAAGACGTTACTCCGCCGCAGCGCCGAGCTTGTCGGACTTGGCGTCGCTGCCAAGAATCGACTGCCCGGTCTTTGCCCAATCGGCGAGGAAGGCCGCGAGCCCCTTGTCGGTCAGCGGATGGGCGAACATCTGACGGAGCACGGCGGGCGGCAGAGTCGCGACATGCGCGCCCAGCTTGGCAGCCTCGACCACGTGCAGCGGCGAGCGTACCGAGGCGACCAGAATTTCTGTCTTGAGCGCGGGATAATTGTCATACATCGCGACGATCTCGCCGATCAGATCCATACCGATCGCCCCGATATCGTCGAGCCGCCCGACGAAGGGCGAGATGAAGCTGGCGCCCGCTTTGGCGGCGAGCAGCGCCTGCGGCGCCGAGAAGCAGAGAGTCACGTTGACCATCGTGCCTTCGCGGGAGAGCGTGCGGCAGGTCTTGAGCCCATCGGGGGTGAGCGGCACCTTGACGGTGACGTTCGGGGCGATCTTCGCGAGCTTGCGCCCCTCGGCGAGCATCGTCGGGAAATCGAGCGCGGCGACCTCGGCGCTGACCGGCCCGGGGACGATCGCGCAAATCTCGCGTACGACGTCGAGGAAGTTACGCCCCGTCTTGGCGACCAGCGAGGGATTCGTCGTGACTCCGTCGACGAGGCCGGTTGCTGCGAGATCGGCGATCTCGGCGAGGTCCGCGGTGTCGATGAAGAATTTCATGTGCCTTGCCTCAATGTTGGGGCCTCGATGTTGGGTTGGCATGCCGGTCTTGGTCTTGGCGGCTCGCTTGGAGCCATCGCCGCTTTGCTCTAAGAGTGTAGCTCATGCCCGATCGCCATGCCAGTTTCGCCAGGGCCAGTTTCGCCGACATCCTAGCGCAAGGTGATGACGCTTTCGCGGCATCGCCGATGCGGCGCTGGCAGATCCTGCTGCCGCTGCCGCTCGACGGCGCCTACGACTATGTCGCGCCCGCCGGGTTGGACCTTGCGCCGGGAAATTTCGTCACCGTGCCGCTTGGCCGGCGCGTCGTGCCGGGAGTCGTCTGGGCTGCTGGTAAGGCGGACGGAATTGCCGCCGAGCGGCTGAAGCCGATCGACAGCGTGCTTGACGTGCCGCGCATGGCTGAGCCGCTGCGCCGCTTCGTCGATTGGGTCGCCGCCTATACGCTGACCCCGCCCGGTGCCGTACTGCGCATGACCATGAGCGTCAGCGAAGCGCTGCTGCCGGCACGGCCGGTGGTCGCCTGCGCGCTCGCCGAGGCGGGGCGCGCGGCGCTCGAGAATGCGGAATCGGGCAAGCAGCTGACCCCGGCGCGGCGCCGCGTCCTGCGTGAGCTCGCCGACGGTCCGCCGCGTCCGATCGGCGATCTCGCCGGTGCAGCGGGATGCGGGACAGGCGTGGTGCGCGGCCTGCTCGATAGCGGCTTGCTGGCGCGTGTCTCGCTGCCCTCGCAGCGCGCCCGCCCGCTGCCCGATTGGCGACGCGCCGGACCGCATCTTTCCCCTGACCAGGACGCCGCGGCGCGGCTTCTCGCGCGCAAGGTCGGGGCGGACGCGTTCAGCGTCACGCTGCTCGATGGCGTCACCGGATCGGGCAAGACCGAGGTCTATTTCGCCGCCATCGGGGCAGCGCTCGCGCGCGGGCGGCAAGTCGTCGTGCTGCTGCCGGAGATCGCGCTCAGCGCCCAGTTCCTCGCGCGGTTTCAGGCGCGGTTCGGCGCCGCACCGGTCGAATGGCATTCGGATCTCAGCCACACCGAGCGCCGCGCCGCCTGGCGCGACGTCGCCGAGAGCCGGGCGAAGGTCGTCGTCGGCGCGCGCTCGGCGCTGTTCCTACCCTTCGCCGAGCTCGGCCTCATCGTCGTCGATGAGGAGCATGACGGCTCGTTCAAGCAGGAGGAGGGCGTCATCTATCATGCGCGCGATATGGCGGTGGTGCGCGGCTCGCTCGCCCGCATCCCGGTCGTGCTGGTGTCGGCGACCCCTTCGCTCGAAACGATCGCCAATGTCGAGCAGAAGCGTTACGACTGCGTGCACTTGCCCGATCGTCACGGCGGCGCGCTACTGCCCGTCATCCGCGCCATCGATCTGCGACGCGACAAGCCGGCGCGACAGCGCTTTCTCGCGCCGACGCTGATGGCCGCGATCGGCGCGACGCTGGAGGCCGGCGAGCAGGTCCTGCTTTTTCTCAACCGCCGCGGCTATGCGCCGCTCACCCTTTGCCACGCCTGCGGTCATCGCATGCAATGCCCGAATTGCACCGCATGGCTCGTCGAGCATCGCTTCCTCGGCCAGCTGCAATGCCATCATTGCGGGCACGCCGAGACACTGCCGCAATACTGTCCGTCCTGCGCGGCGCCGGGCGTGCTCGCCGCCTGCGGTCCCGGCGTCGAGCGCCTCGCCGAGGAAGTCGCGACGCAATTTCCCGCTGCGCGGGTCGCCGTGATGGCGAGCGACACGCTGTCCGGCCCGCGCGCAGCCGCTTCGCTCGTCGAGGCGGTCGAGGCGCATCGCATCGATATCCTGATCGGCACGCAGATCGTCGCCAAGGGGCATCACTTCCCGATGCTGACGTTGGTCGGCGTCGTCGATGCCGATCTCGGTCTCGCCGGCGGCGACTTGCGCGCCGCCGAGCGCACCTATCAGCTCCTTCATCAGGTCGCCGGGCGGGCGGGCCGCGCGGCGCGACCCGGTATGGTCTTCCTGCAGACCTTTATGCCCGAGAACCCGGTCATTCGCGCCTTGGTCAGCGGCGACCGCGATCGCTTCTTCGCCGAGGAGAGTGCGGCGCGGCGCCAGCATGCGATGCCGCCCTTCGGCCGCCTCGCCGCGCTGATCATCGCGGCGCCGGACAGCGAGACGGCCGATTTCGCCGCCGCCGCCTTCGCTCGCGCGACGCCGCAGATGCCCGGTCTAAAGGTGCTCGGCCCGGCACCAGCGCCGCTCGCCATCTTGCGCACGCGCCACCGCCGCCGGTTTCTCGTCAAGGCGGAGAAGAGCCTGGCCATCCAGCCGGTGCTGCGTGACTGGCTCAGCCGGGTCAAGCTGCCGTCGAGCGTGCGCGTCCAAGTCGATATCGACCCCTACAGCTTTCTGTAGTCGTTAACGGCGCGACGTCTCGGCAAGGAACACCGCCAGGCGATCGTACCAGCCGGCCTGGTCGGCAGCTGTGAAATGGGCATTCGCCGGGCTCGGGTTGGGGACGACGAATATCCTTGTCTCGCCGATGCTGCGAGGCTGAACGCCGAGCGCGAGCGCGCCGTCCTCATCGGCGAAGACGGCGCGGGCGAAGGGACGATAACCGGTCAAGCCGTGGAAGCACGCGACAAGCGGCCGGTGCCGCGCAAGCTTGTCGAGCAGCAGCGGCGCGGCGGCAGCGAACTCGCCGGGCGCGAGCTCGGCGGCATTGGCGGTCGGCCGCTTCACCACATCGGTGAAGCCAAAGCCGTAGGCGAGCAGGGCGGTGTCGTGCTCGGGCCCGAGCATCGGCAGGTCGAGCCCGAGCCGGGCCTTTTGGCTCAGCGTCGAGCGCGAGAAGGCCGGCCAGAAGCGGTTGGTGCGGCGGGCGAAATAATGCCCTTGGGAGGCCGAATAGAGGCCCGGATTGATGCCGACGAAGACGACGTCCAAGCCATCGCGCAACAGGTCCGGGAGCGTCTGTGGCGGAACGCCGCGCCCTGTGCTGCCCTTCACCGTCGATGCCCTCGAAAAACCCCGGGAAACCCTTTCAGCATGCACTATGCCGGTCGATGGATCGCTTGTCACCGCGGCATCGGCCAGGACGTCCGCCGCTGCGAGAAATACGCTGAGGAACGAGAAATACGCTGAGGAAAATGCCGCGGGGCGCGGCCCCGATGTGTTGCGCCTCGCGGTGAAGTATGTTACGAACCCGCGCGCTTCGGGCGGCATGCCGCCCGACGGGTTTCCATTGGCGAAATCCGCACGGAATTTTCAGGCCCCCGCGCTTCGCAACGATCACGGGGAAGACGATCACGGGAACATCGGGGGTTTCCTCAGAGTGGCATCCGAAAGTACAGGCGTTTCCGGGCTCGCCGATCGCTACGCCACGGCGCTCTTCGACCTGGCGGACGAGCGCAAATCGCTGGATCAGGTCGCCGATGACTTGCGGCAGATGCGGGCGATGCTAGCCGAGAGTGCCGGGCTGCGCCGCCTGGTGCGCAGCCCGATCCTGTCCCGTGTCGAACAGGGCCGCGCCATCGCCGCCGTCGCCGAGGGTGCCGGGCTGACGCCGCTCACGCGCAATTTCCTCGGTCTCGTCGCGCAGAATCGTCGGCTCTTCGCGGTGCCGGCGATGATCGACGCCTTTCTCGCCCGGCTGGCTTCACGGCGCGGCGAGGTGACGGCCGAGATCGTCGCGGCGCAGGCGCTGACGCCAGCACAGCTCGATGCCGTCAACGAGCAGTTGCGCAAGGCAATGGGTAGCAAAGTCGCCGTCGAGGTCAGGGTGGATCCCGCGCTCCTCGGCGGTCTCGTCGTGAAAGTTGGATCGCGCATGGTCGATGCGTCGCTGCGCAGCAAGCTGCACCGGTTGCAGCTTGCGATGAAAGGGGTTTAGTCGATGGATATCCGGGCCGCGGAAATTTCCGCAATCCTGAAGCAACAGATCGCCAATTTCGGCGCCGAGGCGGACGTCGCGGAGGTCGGGCAGGTGCTGTCGATCGGCGACGGCATTGCGCGCATCTACGGGCTGGACAAGGTCCAGGCCGGCGAGATGGTCGAGTTCGCCAACGGCATGAAGGGTATGGCCCTCAACCTCGAGACCGACAATGTCGGCGCGGTCGTCCTCGGCGACGATAGCGGCATTCGCGAAGGCGACACGGTCAAGCGCACCGGCGCCATCGTCGAGGTGCCGGTCGGCCGCGGTCTGCTCGGCCGCGTCGTCAACGCGCTGGGCAATCCGATCGACGGCAAGGGCCCGCTCACCGACGTCAAGCGCACGCGCGTCGAGGTGAAGGCGCCCGGCATCATCCCGCGCAAATCGGTGCACGAGCCGGTGCAGACCGGCCTCAAGGCGATCGACGCGCTGGTGCCGGTCGGCCGCGGCCAGCGCGAGCTCATCATCGGCGACCGCCAGACCGGCAAGACGGCGGTGGCGATCGACACCATTCTCAACCAGAAGGGCGTCAACGCCGGCACCGACGAATCGAAGAAGCTCTATTGCATCTACGTCGCCGTCGGGCAGAAGCGCTCGACCGTCGCGCAGATCGTCAAGACGCTGCAGGATTACGGCGCGCTCGAATACTCGATCGTCGTCGCCGCCACCGCGTCCGAGCCGGCGCCCCTGCAGTACCTCGCGCCCTATTCCGGTTGCGCGATGGGCGAGTTCTTCCGCGACAACGGCATGCACGGGCTGATGATCTACGACGATCTCTCGAAGCAGGCCGTCGCCTATCGCCAGATGTCGCTGCTGCTGCGCCGCCCGCCAGGCCGCGAAGCCTATCCCGGCGACGTCTTCTACCTGCATTCGCGTCTGCTCGAGCGCGCCGCCAAGCTCAACGAGGCGAGCGGCGCCGGCTCGCTCACCGCGCTGCCGATCATCGAGACCCAGGCCGGCGACGTCTCAGCCTATATTCCGACCAACGTCATCTCGATCACCGACGGCCAGATCTTCCTCGAGACCGATCTCTTCTATCGCGGCATCCGCCCGGCCATCAATGTCGGCCTCTCGGTCAGCCGCGTCGGCTCGGCGGCGCAGATCAAGGCGATGAAGCAGGTCGCGGGGCGCATCAAGCTCGAGCTCGCGCAGTATCGCGAGATGGCGAGCTTCGCGCAATTCTCCTCCGATCTCGATGCCTCGACCCAGCGTCTGCTGGCGCGCGGCTCGCGCCTCACCGAGCTCCTGAAGCAGCCGCAATTCTCGCCACTTGCGGTCGAGGAGCAGGTGGTGTCGATCTTCGCCGGCGTGCGCGGCTATCTCGACAAGGTCGAGGTCGCCGGCGTGAGCCGCTTCGAGGCTTCGCTGCTCGCCGAGCTGCGCGCCAAGGCGCCTGAGATCCTGGCCTCGATCCGCGACAGGCGCGAGCTGACGCCCGAGACCGAGGAGAAGCTGAAGATCTTCGTCGAGAATTTCGCGAAGACCTTCGTCTAGCGCCGCGGGATCGTCTCGAGCGATGGCAAGCTTAAAGGACCTTCGGGTCCGCATCCGCAGCGTCAAGTCGACGCAAAAGATCACCGCCGCCATGAAGATGGTGGCGGCATCCCGCCTGCGTCGCGCGCAGGAGGCGGCGGAAGCTGCCCGTCCCTATGCGCAGCGCATGGACCGGATGCTGAACTCCCTCGCCCGCAAGATGGCCGGCATGCCGGGGGCGCCGCCGCTGCTTGCCGGCACCGGCAAGGATACCGTCCACCTGCTGGTCGTCGCCACCTCGGATCGCGGCCTCGCCGGCGGGTTCAACGCGACGATTCTGCGCGAAGCTCGCCGCAAGATCCGCGAGCTGCAGGCCGCCGGCAAGACCGTCAAGATCCTGACGATCGGCCGCAAGGGACGCGACAGCCTGCGCCGCGACTATGGCAAGCTGATCGTCGACAGCCTGGTCGAGGTCGGTCGCAAGCGTCTTGCCTATGGCGATGCCAGGGAGATCGGCGAGAAGATCGTCGCCATGTTCAACGCGGGCAGCTTCGACGTCTGCACCATGATCTTCAATCGTTTCAAATCGGCGATCACCCAGATCGTCACCGTGCAGCAGCTCATTCCCTTCCCACTGCCTGCCGAGGCGGGTGCGCCGACGAGCGGCGCCAGCGGGGTCTACGAATTCGAGCCTTCGGAGGAAGAGATCCTCGCCGCCCTTCTGCCGACCAATCTGGCGGTCCAGATCTTCACCGGCCTGCTCGAGAATGAGGCAAGCGAGCAGGGCGCGCGCATGACGGCGATGGACAACGCGACACGCAACGCCGGCGAGATGATCGATCGTCTGACCATCAACTACAACCGCACTCGTCAGGCCGTCATCACCAAGGAACTCATCGAGATCATTTCCGGCGCCGAGGCCCTCTAGGCCCGCTCCAGAAGACTCAAGGGACAAGACCACCATGGCAAAGAACAACATCGGCACTATCACCCAGGTCATCGGCGCCGTCGTCGACGTCAAGTTCGACGGCGACCTGCCGTTCATCCTCAACGCGCTGCATGTCGACAATGCGGGGCAAAAGCTGGTGCTCGAAGTGGCGCAGCATCTCGGTGAGGACACCGTGCGTACGATCGCCATGGACTCGACGGACGGTCTGGTGCGCGGCTACGAGGCGGTCGATACCGGCGCCCCGATCACCGTGCCGGTCGGCCCCGAGCTCCTCGGCCGCATCATCAACGTCATCGGCGAGCCGGTCGACGAGCGCGGCCCGGTCAATGCCAAGCGCGGCTCGCCGATCCATCGGGCGGCCCCCGATTTTGTCGATCAGTCGACCGAGTCGGAGATCCTCATTACTGGCATCAAGGTCGTCGATCTGCTGGCGCCCTACGCTAAGGGCGGCAAGATCGGCCTGTTCGGCGGCGCCGGCGTCGGCAAGACCGTCATCATCATGGAACTCATCAACAATATCGCCAAGGCGCACGGCGGCTACTCCGTCTTCGCCGGCGTCGGCGAGCGCACCCGCGAGGGCAACGACCTCTATCACGAGATGATCGAGTCGAAGGTCATCATTCCGGACGGTCCCGGCTCCAAGGCGGCCCTCGTCTATGGTCAGATGAACGAGCCGCCGGGCGCCCGCGCTCGCGTTGGCCTCACCGGCCTCACCCTCGCCGAATATTTCCGCGACGAGGAAGGCCAGGACGTGCTGTTTTTCGTCGACAACATCTTCCGCTTCACCCAGGCGGGCTCCGAGGTCTCGGCGCTGCTCGGCCGCATCCCCTCGGCGGTGGGTTATCAGCCGACCCTCGCCACCGACATGGGTACATTGCAGGAGCGCATCACCACCACCAAGAAAGGCTCGATCACCTCGGTCCAAGCGATCTACGTGCCGGCCGACGATTTGACCGATCCCGCGCCGGCGACTTCCTTCGCCCATCTCGACGCCACCACCGTGCTGTCGCGCCAGATCGCCGAGCTCGGCATCTAACCGGCCGTCGATCCGCTCGACTCGACCTCGCGGATGCTCGACCCGCGCGTCGTCGGCGAGGAGCACTACAAGGTGGCGCGCGACGTCCAGCGCGTGCTGCAAACCTACAAGTCGCTGCAGGACATCATCGCCATTCTCGGCATGGACGAGCTCTCGGAAGACGACAAGCTCGTTGTCGCGCGAGCGCGCAAGATCCAGCGCTTCCTGTCGCAGCCCTTCCACGTCGCCGAGGTCTTCACCGGCAGCCCTGGCGTGCTGGTCAGCCTCGAGGACACGATCAAAGGCTTCAAGGGCATCGTCGCCGGCGAGTACGACGACCTGCCGGAAAGCGCCTTCTACATGGTCGGCACGATCGAGGAGGCCGTCGCCAAGGCGCGCAAGATGGCGGCCGAGGCGGCCTGAGCCGACGATAGGAACGCGACATGGCCGACAAGGTGCAGTTCGAACTCGTATCGCCAGAGAAGCTGCTGCTCTCCGAAGCCGTCGACATGGTCGTCGTGCCGGGCAGCGAAGGCAATTTCGGCGTTCTCGCCGGCCATTCCCTCCTCATCTCGACGGTGCGTCCCGGAGTCATCGACGTCTACGAGGGCAACCAGATCAGCGAGCGCATCTTCGTCTCCGGCGGCTTCGCCGAGGTGACGGCGGAGCGTTGCACGGTGCTCGCCGACGAGGCGGTGCCGCTTTCCTCGCTCGACGCTGCCGCCATCGAGGCCGCTCAGCGGACGCTCGAGGGCACGCTCGCCAATCTGCGCGACCGCGCCGGGCGGCTGACCGGCGAGGAGCGCGACCAAGCCTTGCTCGAGCAACGCGCGACCGAGCAGAAGCTCGATATCGAAGCGGCAAAGCTGGCCGCTCTGCGTCAGACGGCGCCGCACTAAGGAACGACGCGGGTAGGGCCGTGCCGTTTCCGCCAGCGCCATTTCGAGAATATCGCCCTTGGAACTTTTTGCCGTCACGCGTCGTTCCCTCCAACGGGACGGCGGCGG
>DATAQP010000599.1:0-6522 GCA_036264595.1 Allostellaceae bacterium | reverse complement strand
CCATCGCGCGCCTGCTCTTCCGCTTCTACGACATCGATGGCGGCGCCATCCGCATCGACGGCCAGGATCTGCGCGACGTGATGCAGACCAGCCTGCGCCAGTCGATCGGCGTCGTGCCGCAAGATACCGTATTGTTCAACGACACGATTCTCTACAACATCGCCTATGGCAAGCCGGGCGCCCTGACCCACGAGATCGAGGAGGCGGCGCGCCTTGCCCGCATCGGCGATTTCATCGCCGCTTTGCCCGCCGGTTACAGGACGCCGGTCGGGGAGCGCGGACTGAAGCTCTCCGGCGGCGAGAAGCAGCGCGTCGCCATCGCCCGCGTCATCCTCAAGCAGCCGCGCATCCTGATCTGCGACGAGGCGACCTCGGCGCTCGACACCAAGACCGAGCGCGAGATCCAGGCGAGCCTGCGCGAGGTCTCCGCCAACCGTACCACCCTGGTCATCGCCCATCGCCTCTCCACCATCGTTGAAGCCGACGAGATCCTCGTCCTCGAGGGCGGCGAGATCGTCGAGCGCGGCTGCCACCTCGATCTGCTGATCCGGGGCGGCGCCTATGCCCAAATGTGGGCGCGTCAGCAGGAGGCGGCGGCGGCCGAGGAGGTGTTGGCGGCGGTCGCAGAGTAGCAATGTGTGCGGTTAACCTTTCCTTTAGGGTAATTCTGCGATAGCAAGTTATCGCGTGACGGTTTCCTTGGCCCACCGAAACCATGGCCATACTCTCGGGCGGTAAGCCGAAGGTCGGCCGAAATGGCGAGATGGCGTCCCTCGGCCCTGTTCGACGCATCTTCGAGGCGGCATGGACCAACGCCAAGCTCGATCGCGCCTAGGTCTCGGACCCGTGCTGGTCCTTGCCTTCGCCGTCGTCGTCGCGGCAGTGATCTGGGCGGCGATCGCCTACCACATTCGCGAGGAGCGGCAGACCGCCATCGCGGGGGCCGAGAAGGACGTCACCAACCTCGCCCTGGCGGTCGATGAAAATCTGAGCCGATTGATCGAATCGGCCGACCAGATGCTCCGCGCCCTGCGCGGCGAATATCTCGCTGCCGGGCTGACCCCTTCCGTCACCGACCTGATCGAGAAGCTGTGCGCCGACAATCCGCTCCTTCTCACCCTCGGCATCGTCGATGCGACAGGTAACCTCATCGCGATCAACCGAACCACCGCAGGCGGGCCGGTCAACGTCGTCGACCGGCCGCATTTCCGCGTTCATCTCGCGGGCGGCGAGGATTTTCTATATGTCAGCGAGCCGGTCATCGGCCGCGCCCTCGGCCGTCCGTCGATCTTCCTGACCAGGCGGATCACCAACCCGGACGGCAGCTTCGGCGGCATCATCAACGCTTCGCTCGATCCGCTGCGTTTGGCGGCCTTTTACCGCTCGATCGATATCGGCGAGAAGGGGACGGTGATTGTCGCCGGGCTCGATGGCGTGGTCCGCGTCCATGTCGAAGGGATAGGCGTGCCGCAGAACGAGGCCGATCTCCGCTATGCGCCGCCGCTGGCGATGACGCAGACGGCAAGTACGGGAATCTATCGCGCGACCAGCAGCATCGACGGCATCCCGCGGATCTATGCCTACCGCCTGATGCAAGCGGCGCCGCTGATCGTCGTCGTCGGCGAGGCCGAAGCCGAGATCTTGGCCGACCTCGTGCGCGCCGCGCCGCGCTATTATGCGGTCGGCGGTATCGCGATGATCGCCGTCGTTACCTTCGGCCTGTTAATAGCCCTGCAATGGCGACGCCTGCGCGCCGCCGACCAGCGCTTCCGCGATGGCATCGACAGCATTGTCGAGGGCTTCATCCTATTCGACAAGGACGAGCGTCTCGTCCTGTGGAATCCGCGTTACGAGGCGATTTATCCGCATCTGAAGGGCGTGCTGAGGGCCGGCATGCAGCGCGACGAGCTGGCGCAGTCCGCCGTCCGGGCGATGAAGGCGCTGCCGAACGGGATGGATCCAGACGCCTTTATCCGCTGGCGCCGGGAGCGGCGCATGCAGCTCGGCGTCCCGTTCGAGCATCATTTTGAGGATGGTCGGGTCATTGTCACTACGGAGAAGCGGACCGCCGACGGCGGCCTCGTCTCCACCCATCGCGATGTCAGCAGTGAAAAGCAGGCGCAGCGCCTGCTGGCGGAAAGCGAGCAGAAATTCCGCGACTTCGCCTCGGCCTCGTCCGACTGGTTCTGGGAGCAGGACGAGAATTTGCGCTTCACCCGGATATCAGACCACGGCCAGCGGGCTCTCGGGCTGTTCGCCGATCGGCTCATCGGCAAGACTCGGCGCGAGGGCGGCTTTCTTGGCCTTTCGGAGGAGCAATGGGCGAAGCACGAGGGCGACCTCGCCGATCGCCGGCCGTTTCGCGAATTTCGCTATCAGGTCATTCTGCCGGATGGCCGGTTGCGTCATCGCTCGATCAACGGCGTCCCGGTCTTCGATGCCAACGGCAAGTTCGCCGGCTATCGCGGAACCGGCCGCGACGTCACCGCCAGGGTCGAGGCGACGCAGTTGCTGCGCAGCGTGATCGACGCAATTCCCGCCATGGTCAGTGCCAAGGATATCGACGGGCGCTATACGCTGATGAATACCTATCAGGCGACGCTATATGGCACGACGCCGAGCGACGCTGTTGGCAAAACGGCTGCTGATCTGATGGGTGCGGAGTACGGTTCCTACACCAGCGCGCTCGATCGTGGGGTTCTAAGCAGTGGCAAGGCCACCGGCTTCTTCGAAGAGCGCCAGGTTGGCATCGATGGCGTCAGCCGTGACTGGCTGACCACCAAGGAGCCGCTGATCAACGCCCAGGGGAGCGTCGTCGGCCTCATCACTGTCGCGCTCGACATCACCGAGCGCAAGACCGCGGAGCGCGGGCTACTCGCGGCAACCGAAGCGGCGGAAGCGGCCAACCGGGCGAAATCCGCCTTTCTTGCCAATATGAGCCACGAGATCCGCACCCCGCTCAACGGCGTGATCGGCATGATCGAGGCGCTGCTCGACACCAGTCTCGACGCCGAGCAGCGCATGCATGCCGAGATGGCGGAAAGCTCCGCGGATCAGCTCCTGCGCGTCGTCGGCGACGTGCTCGACATGTCGAAGCTCGAGGCCGGCGCGATGCAGCTCGAGAGTCTGCCTTTCGAGTTCGAGCCGCTCGTTGAATCGGCGGCGGAGGCGGTACTGGCACTGGCCGAGAGCAAGGGTATCGAGCTATTGCTCGACATCGATCCGCGCATCGGCTGGTACCGCGGTGATCCGACGCGGCTGCGCCAGATCCTCTTCAACCTTGCTAGCAACGCGGTGAAATTCACCGAGCACGGCTTCGTCGAGATCGGCGTCGCGCTCGACGGCGACGGCAGCGACCCGTCCGCGTTGCGCTTCTGGGTCAAGGACACCGGCATCGGCGTCGCCCCGGAGCAGGCCGCCCGTCTGTTCAACAAATTCGTCCAGGCCGACGATACGATCACAAGGCGCTATGGCGGCACCGGACTGGGCCTGGCGATCTGCAAGGAGATCGTCACGCTGTTGGGCGGCGAGATCGCCTTCGCATCGCGCCTCAACGAGGGGTCGGTGTCGACCGTGCATCTGCATCTGCCGCCTGAGGCCGCGATGGAGCCGTCATGGTGGACGACGATGCAGGGTAAGCGGGTGCTGCTGGCGCTCTCCGGCGAGAGCGAGTGCCGGACCTGGCGGCGCTGGCTCACCCATTGGGGCGCCGTCATCGTCGAGCCGGCCGATATTCCATCGCCGGCGCAATCCTCGATCCGCGCCGCGCCGCTCGACATCGCCTTGATCGATCGCGATCTCGACGCTGGGGGAGGTGCGGGGGCCGCTCTCGCACGGCGCCTGCGGGACGACGAGACACATCGCCATGCCCGTATCGTCTTGTGCGGCGCGCGCGGTACGTCGGGAGCCGCATCGTCTTGCGATGCCGCCATCGATGCCGTGTTGCGCAAGCCGCTGCGTCCATCGCTGGTCCGCGCGGCCCTCATCCCGTACGAGACGGCGCCGGTCGCCGACGAGGCGGGGCAGGCGGTCCCGCGCGGCACGACAGTCCTCCTGGTCGAGGACAACGAGATGAACCGCTACCTTGCCGAGCGCCTGCTCGCCCGGCTCGGCTGCGATTTCGATATCGCCATCGACGGTGCGCAGGCGCTGATGCGGGCGACCGAGCGCCGTTACGACCTCGTCCTGATGGATGTGCAGATGCCGGTGATGGATGGGCTGCGAGCGGCGCGTGCCATCCGCGCCGAGGCCGGGCCCAACCGCGACACGCCGATCGTGGCGCTGACCGCGCATGCCTTCGCCGACGACGTGCAGCGCTGCCTCGGCGCCGGCATGAATGGCCATCTGACCAAGCCGCTGCGGCGTGCCGACCTGGCGGCGACACTGGAGCGCTTCATCGCCGGCGGGATGTCATCCGTGGCGTCGGCGGCTGTCGAGCTGACGGACAGCCATGCCAAGCGGGACGATGACGTCGCCGCCGCCTTGCGCATGCTCGAGGCGGAAACCTCGGCCGAGGTCGCCGCGCATATGGTGCAGATCTTCATCGCCAAGCATGTCGGGCTGAGCGCCCGGCTGAAGGCGCATTGGCGTGCCGGGGAGCGCGAGGCGATCGCGCGCGAGGGGCATACGCTGAAGAGCGCCGCGCGGCTATTCGGGGCGACCAGGCTTGGCGCTCTGGCGGCGACGCTGGAGGGCGAGGCCGCGCTGCTGCCCTCCGATGCCGATCTCGCGACGATCGATGCCATCGCCGAGGAGCTCGATACGCTCTGCCGGATTCTGGCGGAGCGCTACCGCAGCGATGCGGCGTAAGCGGCGGTCCCTGGGCTAGCGCGGCGCCTGGCGGTCGTGCGCGCCGCCTTCGCGGACATAGGTACCGTCGGCGATCGCCGGGAAATCGCCGGGATAGATGCAGAGATCAGCGAGGGTGCGATCGTCGAGGTCGTGCAGCTCGGCGAGGACGGCGCGGCGCGCCAGCCAGCTCTGCGCAACCGCGAACAGGCGACCCAGCAGACCGGGACGGGTAGCGGCAGGGGCGGCGCTGCCCTGCGAACTAGTATCGATGAGCGAGTGAATGGCGGCGAGACGCATGGCGGACTCCTGAGACGAGATAGAGCGTTCCGCCCTGGATGGCGTCTTCAGATGGTGCGCCGCGCCATCAATATAGGTCTGTATTGCTGACCATTCAAAGAGAAAATGGTGCGATGCAACATAACAAAACGGGGAGGCTGCGTATCTTGGGTTGACGCGCGATGCCGCATTGACCGTTCTTAGCGAGGTCGAAGGGAGAGTCGCATGAGAGACGCGCCGAGCACTGCCATGGTCCGGCCGGCGCCGGTTCATCTGATCGCGCGGTCGCCGAGGCACTCGGCGCGATCGCGAGAACGCCGCCGCGATGGCTGATCCGCGGCTCACCGAGCCGGCCGGCCTCGCCGCTGCCATATGCGCCGGTGACCGCCGCGCCCTGGCGCGTGCCATCACCCTCGTCGAATCTTCGCGTCCCGATCACCGGCGCGTCGCCGAGGCAGTACTCGAAGCGGCGTTGCTGGCGCCGGCGCACGGCGCTTCCTCGATCCGCGTCGGCATCTCGGGGGTGCCCGGGGTCGGCAAATCGACCTTTATCGAGGCGCTCGGCAACCACATCGTCGCCGCCGGCCACCGCCTCGCCGTCCTCGCCATCGATCCGTCCTCGCAGCGCAGCGGCGGCTCGATCCTCGGCGACAAGACTCGGATGGAGAAACTGGCGCGCAGCGAGGCCGCCTTCATCCGTCCGTCGCCGACCGGCGGCACGCTCGGCGGGGTCACAAGGCGGACACGCGAGACCATGCTGCTCTGCGAGGCGGCCGGCTTCGACGTCGTCATCGTCGAGACGGTCGGCATCGGTCAGTCCGAGACCGCGGTCGCCGACCTGGTCGACATGTTCGTGCTGCTCATGCTGCCGGGCGGCGGCGACGAGCTGCAGGGCATCAAGAAGGGGGTCGTCGAGCTTGCCGACCTCATTCTCGTCAACAAGGCTGACGGCGAGTTCGGCGCGGCGGCCCAGCGCGCCGTCGCCGATTACCGTAGCGCTCTCCGCCTCCTGCGCCCCGCCGCGTCGCATTGGCGGCCGGAGGTGCTGGCGGTCTCGGCGCTGACCGGCACAAATATCAATCAAATGTGGCATATTGTGGGGCGTTTTCGCCGTACCGTAGAGGCTACCGGGGCGCTGGCGGCGCGGCGGGCCGAGCAGGCGAGGGCCGCCTTGTGGGCGGAGATCTCGGCCGGGCTGCTCGAGCAGCTCCGCCTCAGCCCGGTGCTGCGCGACCGCCTGCCCGAGATCGAGGACGAGGTAATGGCCGGGCGGGCGGCCCCGGCTGTGGCGGCCCGCCGCCTGCTCGAGGCCTTTCTCGCCGGCACGCTCGGCCCCCCTGCCGGTGACACGGAGGGGGGCAGGGGAATCGGGTGAAGCGATCATTTGGCGATAAGGCTTGCGAGGAAGTCGTCGTCCCAGGCGGCGACTTTGCGCCGGAGACGCAGTGAGTCCTT
>DATAQP010000584.1:0-7135 GCA_036264595.1 Allostellaceae bacterium | reverse complement strand
GCGCCCGTTGGGCTCTCATTGCGCCGATCCCGAGGGTGAAAAGCTCGAGGCGGAGCTCAGCCAGGCAGTCAACAGCCTCGGCATCGGCCCACAGGGTCTCGGCGGCGACAGCACAGCCTTCGCTGTCCATGTCGAGATCGCCGCGACCCATATCACGATGAATCCCGTGGCGGTGAACATCCAGTGCCATTCGGCGCGCCGCGCCGTTGCCGTGATCACACCGACCGGCATCGGGGTCGAATAGAGATGACCCACCACACCCTACCCATGCCGATCGACGAGGCGCGGGTTCGTGCCTTGCGAATCGGCGATACCGTCACGCTCGAGAACGCGCTCTTCGGCATCCGCGACGCCACCTATATCCATATGTTCGATCGGGGCCGCACGACCCGCTTCGACCTCAAGGGCCACGCTGTCATCCACACCGCCCCCAACGTCAGGAAGGTCGATGTCTCGCCGGCGAGCCCGGTCGGCTATGCACCGGTCTGCATCGGCACGACGACGAGCGAGCGGATGGAGCGCTTCACCCGACCGCTGATGGCCCAATACGGCGTCCGCATCACTATCGGCAAGGGCGGGCTGGGCGAGGTCTCGAAAAGCGCATTCGTCGAGTTGGGCGGCGCCTATCTCGCCATCATCGGCGGTGCCGCGGCGCTCGAGACGACGTGGATCGAAGCGATCGAGGACGTCGATCTCGACGACCTCAATCCGGAAAGCCTATGGCGCTTCAAGATCAAAGGCTTCGGGCCGCTTCTTGTGGCAATGGATTCACACGGTGGCAGCCTTTACGACGGCGTCCGCAAGACCGCTGCGGGGCGCCGTGACGCGGCATTGGCCGCCATGGGTGTGAAGATCTGACCATCGCCGCATGAAGCGCCTCTCGACTGACATTCTGATCCTCGGCTCCGGCGGCGCCGGGCTCTTCGCAGCGCTCCATGCCAAGAAGGCGGCGCCCGGCCTCTCGGTCACCGTCGCCGTCAAGGGTCTGCTCGGCAAATGCGGCTGCACCCGCATGGTGCAGGGCGGCTATAACGTCGCGCTGGCATCGGGCGATTCGGCCGAGCGGCATTTCATGGACACGATCGAAGGCGGCAAGTGGCTCAACGAGCAGGATCTCGCCTGGACACTCGTCACCGTGGCGCAGCAGCGCATCCGCGAGCTCGAGACCGAGCTCGGCTGCTTCTTCGATCGCAATCCCGACGGCACGATCCACCAGAAGGCCTTCGCTGGCCAAACCTTCGACCGCACCGTTCACAAGGGCGACCTCACCGGCATCGAGATCGTCAGCCGCCTCGCCGAGCAGGTCTGGGCGCGCGACATCGCGCGTCTCGAGGAGCACCGCGCCGTTTCCCTCATTCGCGGCCGCGACGGCGAGGCACTCGCCGGCGTCCTGATGATCGACATGCGAAGCGGCGAATTCGTCTTCGTCCAGGCGCGCGCCGTGCTGCTCGCCACCGGCGGCGGCCCGACCATGTACAAATACCACACGCCGTCGGGCGACAAGTCCTGCGACGGCATGGCGATGGCGCTACAGGCCGGCCTCGCTCTGCGCGACATGGAGATGGTGCAGTTCCATCCGACCGGCCTCCTCGCCGGGCCGGACACGCGGATGACCGGCACCGTCCTCGAGGAGGGGCTGCGCGGCGCCGGCGGCTATCTGCTCGGCGGCGATGGAAAGCGCTTCATGCACAACTACGATCCGCGCCTGGAACGGGCGACGCGCGACATCGTCAGCCGGGCGATGATCGCCGAGATCCGCCGCGGCAATACCACGCCGAATGGCGGGCTGTGGATCGACATGCGCCATCTCGGCGCGGCGGATGTCCGCCGCCTCTTCAAGGGCATGGTCGAGCGCTGTGCCGATTGCGGCTTCGACCTTGCCGGCGGCCTCGTCGAGGTCATCCCGACGGCGCACTACATGATGGGCGGAATCGTCTTCGGCGCCGATTGCACGACCGCCCTTCCCGGCCTCTTCGCCGCCGGCGAGGACACCGGCGGCGTCCATGGCGGCAACCGACTTGGCGGCAATGGCGTCGCCAACTCGACCGTGTTCGGCGGCATCGCCGGCGAGAGCATGGCCGCCTGGGTTCCCGCGCATGGGAGGCTGCGCGAACCCGACGAGGCGGCGATCGCCTCCGCCATCGCGGACTGCCGCCGCCCGCTCGAACAGCCGGAGGGCGATATAGGGACTCTGCGCGAGGCGCTCTACGAGCTGATGTGGGAGGATGTCGGCGTCTTCCGCGATGATGCCGGACTCCGCCGTGCCGAGAGCACGCTTGTCGCGCTCGACGAGCAGCTCGATCGCACCGGCATCAGCGGCACCTCCCTCGCCTTCAACCTGACCTGGCATGACTGGCTCAATCTCAAGAGCCTGATCCTGGTCAGCCGGGCCATCGCCGCCGCGTCGCTGGCGCGCGCGGAATCGCGTGGCGCCCATTTCCGCAGCGACTTCCCGGAGAGCGGGCCGGATAAGGATGCCGCCTTCACCAAGGTGCGGCTGGCCGGCGACGACATCGCGCTCGAGTGGGAGCGCGTCAGCTTCACCCGGATCAAGCCCGGCGAAAGCCTGCTTGTCGCATGATCGAGACCGTACCCGCCTCCGACCTCCGTGACCTCGCCACGCGCGGCCTCGTCGCTGCCGGCGCGACGGAACCAAATGCCGCCTCCGCCGCGGTGGCGCTGATCGCCGCCGAGCTGGATGGTCTGCCGTCGCACGGCCTGTCGCGCCTGCCCTTCTATGCTGAGCAGATCAGCCGCGGCAAAGTCGACGGCAAGGCGATGCCTACACTGAGTCGACCCGCCGCCGCGATGCTGCACGTCGATGCCCATGGCGGCCTCGCTTTTCCTGCCATCGATCTCGGCTTTGCCGCAATCCCCGGCATCGCGCGAGAGAGCGGCGTCATCGCCCTCGGCATCGCCAACTCACATCATGCCGGCGTCGTCGGCCACCACGTCGAGAGGCTGGCGACGCAGGGTCTGGTCGCCATCGCCTTTGCCAACACGCCGGCGGCGATCGCGCCGTTCGGCGGTACCCGCGGCATATTCGGCACGAACCCGATCGCCTTCGCTTGCCCGCGGCGGAACAACGCGCCGCTCGTCATCGATCTCTCGATCAGCATCGTCGCGCGCGGCAAGCTGCTGATCGCCGCCAGCAAGGGCGAAGCGATCCCGCCGGGCTGGGCGCTCGACAAGGCCGGCAATCCAACGACGGACGCGCAAACGGCGCTCGCCGGGACGATCGTGCCGATCGGCGGCGCCAAGGGTGCCGCACTCGCACTGATGGTCGAGATACTCGCCGCCGGGTTGACGGGCTCGCAATTCGGCTTCGAGGCGAGCTCCTTCTTCGACGCGGAAGGTCCGCCGCCGCGCACCGGTCAGCTGTTCCTAGCGCTCGATCCGTCGGCGCTTGCCGGCCCGTCCTTCCGCGACCGTATCGAAGCGCTCTGCGCCGCGATGCTGGCGGATCCCGCGGTTCGCCTCCCCGGCGAGCGGCGCCTCGCATCGCGCAGCCGCTTCGCGCGCGACGGCATTCCCGTCCCTGCCAAGCTGCTCGCCGAGCTGCGGCAACGCGCCGCCGCCTGAGGGCGCAAAGCCGTTGCGCGACACGTGATGGGTCGGCAAGATCAGCCGCAAGCTCACCGGGACCTGTTGGGAGGAATCTGATTATGGCGAAGGCGCCACGTAAACTGCGCAGTGCCGATTGGTTCGGCAAGGCCGACAAGGATGGATTCGGCCACCGCAGCTGGATGAAGAACCAGGGCTTTCCCGGCGATCTCTTCGACGGCAGGCCGGTCATCGGCATCTGCAACACGTGGTCCGAGCTGACGCCGTGCAACGCGCATTTCCGCAAGATCTCCGAGCATGTGAAGCGCGGCGTCTACGAGGCTGGCGGCTTCCCGCTCGAGTTCCCCGTCTTCTCGACAGGCGAATCGAGCCTGCGCCCGACCGCTATGCTGTTCCGCAACCTCGCCAGCATGGATGTCGAGGAAGCGATCCGCGCCAACCCGATGGACGGCGTCGTCCTTCTCGTCGGCTGCGACAAGACCACCCCCGCTCTGCTCATGGGCGCGGCGAGCTGCGATCTGCCGTCGATCGCGCTGTCCGGTGGGCCGATGCTCAACGGCAAATACATGGGCGAGGATATCGGTTCCGGCACCAACACCTGGAAGTTCAGCGAGATGGTCAAGGCGGGCGAGATGACCCTCGCCGACTTCATGGCCGCCGAGCAGGGTAATTCGCGCTCGGCCGGTCACTGCATGACGATGGGCACCGCCTCGACGATGGCCAGTATGGTCGAATCGCTCGGCATGGGGCTGCCGACGAACGCCGCGATTCCCGCGGTCGATGCGCGGCGCTACGTCCTCGCCCATCTCGTCGGCCGCCGCATCGTCGAGATGGTGCGCGAGGATCTGCGCATGTCGAAGCTGCTGACGCGCAAGAATTTCGAAAATGCGATCCGGGTCAATGGCGCGATCGGCGGCTCGACCAACGCGGTCATCCATCTCCTCGCCCTCGCCGGCCGCATGGGCATCGACATCGAGCTCAATGACTGGGACAAGCTTGGCGTCGACATCCCATGCCTCGTCAACCTGATGCCGTCGGGACAGTATCTGATGGAGGATTTCTACTACGCCGGCGGCCTTCCGGCGGTGATCCGCGAGCTCGAGCCCTACATCCACAAGGATGCGATGACGGCGAATGGCAAGACGATCTGGGAGAACAACAAGGACGCACCTTGCTTCAACCGCAAGGTCATCTACCCGCTCAAGAAGCCGTTCAAGAAGCAGGGCGGCATCGCCGTGCTGCGCGGCAATCTCTGCCCGAGCGGCGCGGTCATCAAGCCATCGGCGGCGTCGCCCCATCTGATGAAGCATCGCGGCCGCGCCGTCGTCTTCGAGTCGATCGAGGATTATCACGCCCGCATCGAGGATCCGAAGCTCGATATCGACGAGACTTGCGTCATGGTGCTCAAATATTGCGGCCCCAAGGGCTATCCCGGCATGGCCGAGGTCGGCAATATGGGCCTGCCGCCCAAGGTGCTGAAGAAAGGGATCACCGATATGGTGCGCATCTCCGATGCGCGGATGAGCGGCACCGCCTACGGTACCGTCGTGCTGCACACGGCGCCCGAGGCGGCGGCCGGCGGCACGCTCGCCCTCGTCCAGAACGGCGACATGATCGAGCTCGACGTCAAGAAGCGCCGCCTCCATCTCGACGTCGCCGAGGCCGAGCTCGAGCGTCGTCGCAAAGCGTGGAAAGGCTTCGACTCGCCACACAAGAGCGGCTACGCCAAGCTCTATGTCGATCACGTGCTGCAGGCCGACAAGGGCGTCGATCTCGACTTCCTGGTCGGCAGGCGCGGCACGCCGATTCTGCGCGAATCGCATTGACGATACCGGGACGAACAACGCCGGGACGCGGCCGAGCCATGATCGCACCACTGCGCCGTCCCGGGACCCTTGCCGTCTGACCATAGCGCTGTCCGGGACCGCGAACCCGGGCGGCGCCCGCCGCGCTGGCTTGGCCCGCTCATGGATTCGGGTCCACTCGCGGTTTTCTTCATCGCCTATGCCGGCTGGGATCTCTTCACCGCCACGGCGGCGATGCTTGTCGCGACGACGCTTGCACTCGTACTCTCGCTGTGGGTGGCGCGGCATGTGCCGGTCACCGGGCTTGTCAGCGCCGCGCTGCTCGCCATCTTCGGTGGGCTGACCCTATGGCTCAATGACGCGGATTATCTCAAGCTGCAATCGACGGTGATCTCGAGCCTGTTCTCGCTGGTGCTCTTCGCCGCTCTCGCGCTGCGCCGTCAACTCATGCGTCGCCTCTTCGGTCATAGCCTGCCGCTTGATGCTGCCGGTTGGCGCCTGCTGACGCTGCGCTGCGCGCTCTTCTTCGCCTCCCTGGCCGGCATCAACGAGCTGATCGCGCGCACGCAATCGACGGCAATCTGGGTGGACTACAACGTCTTCGGGACGACGGTGCTCGGCCTGGTCTTCTTCGCCGCGCAATGGCCATTGATCAAACGGCACAGCACACCAGAGCGATGACCTAGCCGGCGGCACCCAGCATGCGTGCCAGCCCGTCATGCAGCTCGGTCGTCGCGCGCGTGCCGAGCACGGCCGCGGCGCGTGCGGGGTCGCCAAACGAGACACGTGCCTCGCCAGCACGCGGCGGCTGGAAGTCGACGCTTGCGGTGACGCCGCATAACCCCGCAATCAAGTGAGCGATGTCGAGCACGGAAGTCGCGCGGCCGGTGCAGATGTTGAAGACGGGACTGCCGGCAGGCAATACGCGCATCGCTGCCAGCAAGGCGGAGACGACATCGCCGACATAAACGAAATCACGGGTCTGCTTGCCGTCGCCGTAAATGGCCAGCGGCCGGTCGGCTTTCAGCCGATCCACGAAGATCGAGATGACGCCGGAATAGGGCGATGTTGGATCCTGGCGCGGCCCGAAGACGTTGAAGAAACGTAACCCAACCGTCGGCACGCCATGGACGTGGCTGGCGACGCGCGCGTGCAGCTCACAGCCGAGCTTGTCGGCGCCGTAAGCCGAGAGCGGTCGCGTCGCTGAATCCTCGGTGAGCGGGACTTGCGGATTGTCGCCATAGACGGCGGCCGACGATGCATAGATCACGGGGACCGGTTGGCCGCCGCGTGCGCTGCGCGCCGCGTCGAACACGGTGATGGACCCGGTCAGGTTGCTGCGATGGGTGCCGAGCCAGTCTCGGTTGCCCTTTTCGACCGAGGCGATGGCGGCGAGATGAAAGCAGCCGTCGGTTTCGGCCAGCGCCCGCGCGACGCAGGCCGGATCGGCGATGTCGCCCTCGATGAGCTCGGCCGCGTCCGCCTTGTTGGCGTGCTTGCCGGTCGAGAGATCATCGAGGATACGCACGCGGTTTCCCGCTGCCAACAGCGCCTCGCTGAGATGCGAGCCGATGAAGCCGCAACCGCCCGTCACCAGATAATGTGCCAAGTTGCGGCGCCCTCCTTCAGCCCAGCTCGATGCGGTTGAGCAGCTTCTCGCCGCGATAGAAGCGCTCGATATTGGCGGAAGCGGCGTCGCCACAACGTAGCGTGGCGTGGTGAGATTACAGCTTTTTAATTCCGGCGAAAGACCGCCATTAGGCGGG
>DATAQP010000554.1:0-2324 GCA_036264595.1 Allostellaceae bacterium | reverse complement strand
GTCGATGCCGCGGCCGACCTGCTCGGTGAACTCGCCCTTCAAGAGCTGCGGGATGCCGCAGGCGAACTCGACGACTTCGAGGCCGCGCGTCAGCTCGCCCTTGGCGTCGGAGAGGACCTTGCCGTGCTCGCCGGTGACGATGTGGGCGAGCTCGTCCTCATGCTTGCCGAGCAGCTCGCGGAAGCGGAAGAGCACGCGTGCCCGAGTCAGCGGCGGCGTCGCCGCCCACTCCGGGAAGGCGGCGGTCGCGGCCTTGACCGCGGCATCGACCTCGCCGGCATCGGCGAGGGCGACGCGACGCGTGCGCTCGCCGGTCGCCGGGTTGAAGACATCGCCGAAGCGGCCGCTGGTGCCGGCGACGCTCTTGCCTGATATGAAGTGGTTTACCGTCTCGGTCATTTTCCTCTCCGCTGGCCCGTCTTCGCTTTTCGCCATCCTATCGGCTGGACGGAATTCTGGCGAGATCGGCATCGCCCACCGCCGTCCTCGCGAGAAGCGTAGCGACGAAGCGATCCATCTCGCCCGCTGGGGATGGATTGCTTCGCCTTGGGCTCGCAATGACGTTGCACTGAGGGTCTTGGGACGACTGGTCACTCCTATTTGAACTTGCAGCTCTGCATCAGCTCGGGGCTGACGCGCATCAGCGCGTTGGCGCCGGCGATGATGACGGGGTCCTTGGGATCGCCGCGCTTGACGCGCACGATTTTCGACATGGCCGATACGTCCGTCATCTCCTGGGGCGTCAGGTGACGGGCGTAGAAATCGAAGACGCATTCGCATTGCGCCTGCGCCGCCGCGTGTTCGAAGCCGCGATAGAGGTAGTTGCTGACGCAGTCGGGAATGCCCTCTTCCTTGAAGGCGCTGGCCTGCGGACTGAGCGGCGCGTCGGCGCCGTAGGAGGACGGCGCCGCGACGGCGGCGGCCAGCAGGACGGCCGAAGAGACGAAGCTGCGAATGGGTGCGAGCATCAAGGGCGACTCCATCTTGGATGGGCCTCAATCAGCCGGGACGGACGGCACTTTGCAAGTGTCATCGATCCGTCTAGCCTCCGGCGCCGGAGGGCGCGATGGATTTCGGCTATTTCACTCTGAGCGACAACCGCTATCCGAACAACCGGCGCAGCGCCGAGCAGCTGATCGGCGAGATCTATGAGCAGGCGATCTGGGCCGAGACGGTCGGGCTCAACTCGGCCTGGATCGGCGAGCATCATTTCAATCTGCTCGGCGTCAATGCCTGTCCCAACACCCTGCTTGCCAAGATCGCCGGCGCGACGACGCGCATCCGCCTCGCCCCCGCCGTCGTGCTGCTGCCCGTCCATCACCCGCTGCACGTCGCCGAGGAATGGGCGACGCTCGACCTGCTTTCGGGTGGGCGTGTCGATTTCGCCGCCGGGCGCGGCTACGACAAAAAAGAATACGGGCCCTTCCAGGCGCCCTTCGACAAATCGGCCGAGCTCTTCGCCGAGGGGATGGAGATCGTCTGGCGCGGCTGGACGGAGAGCGGAAAATGGTCGCATAAGGGGCAGTTCTACCAGTTCGACGACATCGAGATCCGCCCGCGGCCGGCGCAACAGCCGCTGCGCCCCTATGTCGCCTGCTTCTCGCGGCCGAGCATGGAGCTTGCCGCCAAGAACGACTGGAACATCATCTATGCGCCCTTCGCCGCCGCCATGGTCTATGGCTCGCTCGGCGACGCCGTGCGCGTCTATCGCGAGGAATGCGAGACCACGCACAACCGGCCGGCGCGGCGATCGATGTGCTCGTATTTCATCCACATCGCCGACACGCCGGCGGAGGAGGATTACGGCCGCGAGAGCCTCATCCGCTATTTCCACGATGCGCTGATCTCGGCTTTTCCGGCCGACGCCAAGACGGTGCCGCCGACCTATGCCTATTTCGTCAAGATCGTCGAGATATTGCGCGACATGAAGGCGGAGAATCTGACGGCGAAATCGGTACTCGTCGGCTCGCCGCAGAAGATCATCGACGATCTCAAGACGGTCGAGGCATCAGGCATCAGCGAGGTCATCCTCTATTTCAACTACGGGCTGAAGCCGCATGCGATGGTCAAGGAGCAGATGCAACGCTTCATGACCGACATCGCGCCGGCCTTCGACGGCGCGCATAAGCGGCTGGTCAGCTAGGAAGACATCCAAACGCGACCGTATCCTTCGACTACGCTGCTACGCAGCTCCGCTCAGGATGAGGTGAAAACTCGATGGAGAGTCCTCCTCATCCTGAGCGGAGCCCGCAGGGCATAGTCGAAGGATCGGGGCCAAGGCGCTTCCTGCAATTCTCAATCGCCTTCTCGCTTGCCAGCCGCAA
>DATAQP010000531.1:0-5414 GCA_036264595.1 Allostellaceae bacterium | reverse complement strand
CATCCGGACCGCGGCGCGAGAAGCGCGCTCATCTTGCCGCGTGCCCGCAGGTGGCGGTAAGGCCTGCCGCGAGCAGCGCGCTCACGCCGCGGTCCGGATGCACGCGGCAAAGTGCCCGGGCGCCAGCTCGACGAGCGGCGGCTCGGCCTCGCGGCAGGCGGCGATGACGCGCGGGCAACGCTCGGCGAAGCGGCAGCCCAGCGTGCCGAGTCGGGTGGGATCGGGAACGCTGCCGGCGATCACCGGCAGGCGGGCGACGCGGCGCTCGATCGAGGGCAGAGTCTCGATCAACCCGATCGTATAGGGATGAAGCGGCTGGGCGAAGAGCGCGGCGGCGGGGGCGCGCTCGACGATGCGCCCGGCATACATGACGATGATGTCGTCGGCGATCTCCGAGACAACGCCGAGATTGTGCGAGATGAGCTGGATGGCCATGCCGACGCGATCTTGCAGCTCGGCCATCAGCTCGAGGATCTGTGCCTGGATCGTCACGTCGAGCGCGGTGGTCGGCTCGTCGGCGATAAGCAGGGCCGGCTGACAGGCGAGCGCCATGGCGATCATGCCGCGCTGCCGCATGCCGCCCGAGAGCTGATGCGGATAGGCGTCGGCGCGCTCGCGCGGGCTCGGTATGCCGACCTCGGCGAGGAGGGCGATGGCGCGCTCGCGCGACGCCGCGCGGCCCAGCCCGTCATGCAGCTCCAGCGCCTCGGCAATCTGCGCGCCGATCGGGATCACCGGGTTGAGCGCCGTCATCGGCTCTTGGAAGATCATGGCGATGCGCGCGCCGCGCACGCGCTGCCACGCCGCCTCGCTCTGCCCGAGGAGCTCCTCGCCGGCGAAGCGCACGCTGCCGGCGACCTTGCCCGGTGACGGCGCCAGGCCGAGCAGCGCCAGCGCCGTCATCGACTTGCCGCAACCGCTTTCGCCGACGACGCCGAGCGTGCGGCCGGCGCCGATCGTGTAGCTTATGCCGGCAACCACCTTTATATCGCGGCGCTCGCCGGGGAAGCTGACCGAGAGATCGTCGACGGCGAGCAGCCTCGCTGCGCCCGCCGCCGTCGTGCTTGCGCTCAGTTCGTCGCGTACCAATTCTCGACCCAGTTGGTGCTGTTGTCGCTATGGCCGGTCGGCTCCAGCCCCTTCAGCCATTTTGGAATGGCGTAGGGCTCGGCGCGGAAGAACAGCGGCAGGACCGGCAGATCCTCGGCGTAAAGCTTTTGCGCGGTCGCCCAGAAGACGGCCCGCTTGGCGGGATCGAGCTCGGTCTCGATGCCCGTGCTCGCCTGGTCGAATGCCGGATTGGCGTAGCCGGGATAGTTCGAGCCGCCCCAGCCATTCTCGCCGTTCGGGATCGAGACCGCGGCGAGGATGCTGGTCGGTGATTCGCCGATGCCACTGGTCCAGCCATAGAGAGCGAGACCGGTGAATTCGCGATGCGACAGGGTCGGCCCGAACAGCGTGCGCGCCGGCTCGTTCTTGATCACCACATCGATGCCGGATTCCTTCCACTGGCTCTGCAGCACCTGCTGGATGAGCTCGCGCAGCTTGTTGCCGGCGGTGGTCTGGAAATCGAAGGACAGCCGGTCGCCCTTGGCGTTGCGGCGAATGCCGTCGGGGCCGGGCTTCCAGCCCGCCTCGTCGAGCAGCGCCTTGGCCTTCGCCGGGTCATAGCCATAGACCGGGGTCTGCGGCGAATAGAACGGATGCAGCTTGTTGACGAAGCTGTCGGCGACCGGCTGCTTCCCCTCGAACAGTTTTTCGGTCAGCGATTTGCGGTCGATCGCATAGAGCAGCGCGCGGCGCACCCGGACATCCGCAAGGAAGGGATTCTCGGCCTTGAGGTCGATATGCTCGTAGGTCAGCGCCGGCTTGTAGATGAAATCGAACTTCGCCTTCTGCGTCTTCTCGAGCTCGATGACCTGGTCGATATTGAGCCCGATGCCCTCGCCCGGCGTGTAGTCGATATCGCCGGAGAGCAGATTGGCCTGCAGCGCCGTGGTGTTCTCGATCACCTTGACGACAATCTTCTTGAAGCCGGGCTGCTTGCCGGTCCATTGCGGATTGCGCTCGAGGACGATCTGCGAGCCCGAGACGTAGCCGGTAATCATGAACGGCCCGTTCCACAGCCCTGGCGTCGTTGGCGCGCGGTTATAGGCGGTCTGCTTCAGCCACTCGGCGACGCTGCCGGCGCTCTTCAGGATCGGCGCCTCGATATGCTCGGAGACGATGCGGAAATCCGTGAGGTCGTTGTAGTCGCTGCGGATCGTCTTCAGATGCATGATCACGGTGTGATCGTCCGGCACTTCAAGCTTGTCGACGCGGGTAAAGACGTCGGGCTTGGTGAAGCTCGCCTCGGGATTCTTGCCAAGCTCCCACGAAAAGACGACGTCCTTGGCGGTGACCGGCACGCCATCCGCCCATTTCAGGTCGGCGGGCAGCTTGAAGGTGACCGCCATGCCCTTGCTGCCGTCGGGGCGGTCCTCGATCTTGGCGAGGCCGTTCTCGATCGTCGGCAGGTCGGTGCACAGGATGCAGCCGAGCTTCCAATCCTTGTCCCAGCCGGTGAGCTGGCGCAGCGCCATGTTGCGGACATAGGATTTGACCACGGTCGGCTCGATCGCCGGGTGCATGTTCGAGGGGAATTGCGCGACGCCGATCGTCAGGGTGTCGCGGGCGGCAAGCGCCGGCGTACCGAGAAGCGTGCTGCCGACAACCGAAATGCAAGCCAGATATCGCCAGTCCACGATCGCCTCCTCGAAGACCCTCGGATCGGCGGACTGTAACCCGCACCGAAGCGGCGGTGAACCAGATAATCGGCGTGCCATCGGGCAATGCCGGGCCGGCAGATGACAGCGAAATCATCGTCAATCGGCGCGAGTTCGGCTAGACTAGCGCTTCCCAGGCCGCACGGCGCGGGCAATCTGACGAGGCTACAGACAGATGACCGATCCGCGGTTCTTCCGCCGCAATGGCCCGTTCTCGCTCGCCGACATAGCGCGCGAGGTCGGTGCCGAGACGCCCAACCCCGAAGCCGCCCGCATGATGATCCATGACGTCGCCGCGCTCGAGGATGCCGGGCCGGACGAGCTCAGCGTATTCAACGACGTGCGCTACCGTCCCGCCCTCGCCGAGACCAGGGCCGGCGCCATCGTCACCAGCCCCGATCTCGCCGGCTAGGGCAGCTGCCTGCTGCTTGCCGCCGAGCCGCGCCTCGCCTATGCGCAGATCGGCCATCTCTTTTATCCCGCCGCCGCCCCCGAGCCTGGCATCGCCGCGAGCGCGCGCGTCGATGCCAGCGTGCGCATCGGCAGCGGCTCGCAGATCGATCCCGGCGCGTGGATCGGGCCCGGCGCCGAGATCGGCGCCCGCTGCCACATCGCCGCCAATGTCGTCATCGGCGCCGGCGTCGTGCTCGGCGACGACTGCCGCATCGGCGCCAACAGCTCGATCAGCTATGCCTTGCTCGGCGCGCGCGTCGAAATCGCCACCGGCGTCAGCATCGGCGGCCAGGGTTTCGGCTTCGTGCCCAGTCCGAAGGTGCGCGTGCTGCAGGTCGGCCGCGTCATCATCGAGGATGATGTCGAGATCGGCGCCAATTGCGCGATCGACCGCGGCGCCACCGGCGACACGGTGATCGGCGCCGGCAGCGTGTTCGATAACCTCGTGCATATCGGCCACAACGTGCGGCTCGGCCGAAGCTGCGTCATCTGCGGCCAGGTCGGCATCGCCGGCAGCACGGTGGTCGGCGACGGCGTGATGATGGGCGGCCAGGTCGGCGTCGCCGACCATTTGATGATCGGTGCCGGCGCCCGCATCGCCGCCAAGAGCGGAGTCATGCGCGACGTCCCTGCCGGCATGACGGTCGGTGGGTTCCCGGCGACGGAAATCCGCCAGTGGCATCGCCAGTCGACGGGCATCGCCCGGCTGCTCCGCCCGCAATCGAAGGGCGCCGGCTCCTAGGCGATAGGTCGCCCTCACCCGCCACCGCCGCCTCACGTTCAGAAGGCTACGATAATGTCGGGCGCCCGACGATCGTTTCCCGGGCGCTGCGTCCGAAGACGCGCTGCTTAGGCTGCTTAGATTTCCGGGTTGCCGAGAGTGCAGGATTCCCGGTGCGGGTCCCTTACGCGCAGGGAACCATGCACTCGCGCTCGAGCCAATGCTGCAGATCGTCGTCCTCGATGTCGCCGAGGCGCCGCGCCGCCAGTTGGCCGGCGCGGAAGAGCGCCAAGGTCGGCACGGCATGGACGGCGAATTTGCGGGCAAGCTCGGGGGCGTGGTCGACATCGACGCGCACCACCGCGACATCTTCGCCACGAAACAGGCGCAGCAGCCGCGCCTCGATGCGGCGCGCCGGTGAACACCAGACGGCGTCGAACAGCACCAGGGCCGGGCGGACGGCGTCGTTGATCACCTGGCTCAGCGCGGCCGTGTCGGCGATCTCGCGCAGGCCTCCTCGCTTTGTCTTGGCCTCGCTCCGAATTGCCGTCATGGTCGTCTCCTTCCGGTGTGGGGCCGAGCCGCCAATGTGATAAGACAATGGCGGATGGTCAAATATAAAAAATTCACCGACAGATGACGTATTTTCATAGCGCCCGCCATCCTACGGGATTCGCTAAGGGATTCCACCAAAGAAAATACCCCGCCACAATCGCGGCGGCAGCGAAGTCGCTGGCGTCCCCCTTTGATATAAGAATCTTCAGGGAGAACACTTGAAACGTTCAAATATCCGGTGGATGGATATTCTATGGTTTTTAGGCGCAAGTATTCTCGCGATTCTCCTAGATGGTTAATTTTCTGTGTTTTAGCAGTTGTATTTAAGGGCTATTTCTCGTATACAGAGGGTCGTGACGTTGGCACTCTCGTTTCGACACTGCCAAGCGCCGCCCCCACAAGACCTGTCCCGACCTTCCGCCAGCCTATCTTCCAGGAGCATCCATGAAATTCCGCCCCCTGCAGGACCGTGTCCTGATCCGTCGCATCGAGGCCGAGGCGAAGACCGCCGGCGGCATCATCATTCCCGACACCGCCAAGGAAAAGCCGATGGAAGGCGAGATCGTCGCCGTCGGTCCGGGTGCCCGCGGCGAGGACGGCACCTTGCATCCGCTCGACGTCAAGCCGGGCGACCGCGTGCTGTTCGGCAAATGGTCGGGCACCGAGATCAAGCTCGATGGCGAGGACCTCATCATCATGAAGGAATCCGACATCATGGGCGTGCTCGACCACGCCGTCGCGAAGAAGAAAGCCGCCTAACACATCTGGAGACGAAACATGGCCGCAAAAGACGTTAAATTTCACGGCGACGCCCGCGCGCGCATGCTGCGCGGCGTCGACACGCTCGCCAACGCGGTCAAGGTGACGCTCGGCCCCAAGGGCCGCAACGTCGTGCTCGACAAATCCTATGGCGCGCCGCG
>DATAQP010000501.1:0-9364 GCA_036264595.1 Allostellaceae bacterium | reverse complement strand
GAGCTGACGGCGCGACGGCCGGTGCCGCGCGGCGACAGCCTCCTCGTCGTCGTCGGCCGCGGCACCAACGACCCCGATGCCAACTCGAATATCGCCAAGGTGTCGCGCATGCTCGGCGAGGGAATGGGCTTCGGCTGGAGCGACATCGCATTCAGTGGCGTCGCCCATCCGCGTGTCACTGCCGGGCTTGAGCGCGTCGCCCGCCTCGGTTTCGCGCGTATCGTCGTCTTCCCTTATTTCCTCTTCACCGGCATTCTGGTGAAGCGCATCTACGAGGAGACAGATGCCGTTGCTGCCGCTTTTCCCTCGATCGAATTCCTCAAAGCGCCCTATCTGCGCGACCATCCGCTCGTCCTCGACGCCTTCGCCGAGCGCGTCGAGGAGATCCGCATCGGCAATCCGGCGATGAACTGCCAGCTCTGCAAGTACCGTACCCAGATAGTCGGCTACGGTGCCGAGGTCGGGGCACCGCAGGCCGGCCATCACCATCATGTCCGCGGCATTGCCACGAACGGCGCCGATCATGGTCATGCGCACGGAAACGGTGAGCATCATCATCATCATCATAATCATAACGGCAAGGCGGAGTGAGACGGTGCTGCGGCCGCTCTTCGATTCCTATCTCATGGTCGATTGGAGCGCAGCCAATACGCCGCGGTGCGGGCGCGACAGCATCTGGTTTTGCCTGCTCCAGCGGGCGGGAGAACAGCTGGGCGAAGCGGCGTTGGAAAATCCGACGACGCGTCATCGCGCCTATTGTCGGCTTCGCGATATACTGCTCGAGGCGATAAAGGACGGACGCTCGATCCTTGTCGGCTTCGATTTTCCGCTCGGCTTTTCGCGCGGCCTCGCGGCGAAATTGGGTCTTGCCGGTCCGGCGTGGCGCGCCGTCTGGGATGAGATCGCAAAGCTGCTATCCGATGATGAGCGCAACCAGAACAACCGGTTCTTGGTCGCCGCCGAGCTCAATCGCCGGGTCTCCGGCGCTGCGTTCCCGTTCTGGGGTTGCCCGCCGAGGCAAGCTGGTCCCTGTCTCGCTGCGACACATCACCGGCAGCACGGGGTGGGACAGCTCGCCGAGAGGCGGTTGGTGGAGGGACGCGTGAGCGGTCCGCAGCCGGGCTGGAAGCTGCTCGGCATCGGATCGGTTGGCAGTCAGGCGCTGACCGGAATTCCGATTGTTCGACGGTTGCGTGATGATCCGGCACTTGCACCGCACGCGCTCGTCTGGCCCTTTGAAACCGGTTTGCGCCCGATTCCGGACAAGAGGAAAATTGGCCCTATTATCCTCGCCGAAATCTATCCCTCGCTCGTCGCCATCGCGCCGCGTTTGGGCGAGGTGAAGGATTCGGCCCAGGTACGGGCGATTGCGCAGCACTTCGCTCGCCTCGATGAGGACGGCGAACTCGCCGGTATCATGGCGGCTGATCCTGAGCTGAGCCGGGAGCAGCGCGATATTGTGGTGGGGGAGGAAGGTTGGGTGCTGGGCGTCACCACTCTCGCCGCACGTAACGTTCGGCGGAGGCCATTTCACCGTCTTCCGGACGCGGAAGAGAGACCGGGTGAGGCCTTCTAGATGCCCTATGACTATCTCCGCGATCCCGCGGCGATCTACCGGCGTTCTTTCGAGCTCATCCGCGAGGAGACCGATCTTTCGCGCCTGCCGAGCGAGCTTCATCCGATTGCGCTCCGTCTCGTTCACGCCGTCGCCGATCCGACCATCCTCCCTGATCTCCTCTGGTCGGATGGCGCGGTAGCGGCCGGGCAGGCGGCGCTGGCGCGCGGTGCACCGGTTCTCGTCGATGCGCAGATGGTCGCCCACGGCATCATCAGGGCGCGCCTGCCTGCCGGCAACGCGGTGACCTGCCTGCTCGACGATCCCGCCGTATTGGCGCTGTCGCGACAGCGCAGGACGACGCGGTCGGCTGCTGCGCTTGAGCTCTGGATGCCGTTGCTCGACGGCGCCCTCGTTGCCATCGGCAACGCGCCCACCGCGCTGTTCCGCCTGCTCGAGCTGATCGAGGCAGGAGCACCGCGCCCGGCGCTCGTGCTCGGCTTTCCGGTCGGCTTCGTGGGAGCAGCCGAATCGAAGGCGGCGCTGGCCGCCAATCAGCTCGACATCGCCTATATCGCGCTCGCCGGGCGGCGCGGTGGCAGCGCGCTCGCCGCCGCCGCGGTCAATGCGCTGGCTGGTGGCGGGGCCCCGTGATGACCCCGTGGCTTGCCATCATCGGCATCGGCGATGACGGCGTTGCCGGCCTCTCCGCGGCTGCAAGCGCTTTGCTCGCGAGTGCCGAGCTCGTCGTCGGCGGCGCGCGCCACCTCGCCATGGTGCCGCCAGGGAACGAAACGCGATTGGCTTGGGAGACGTCGCTTGCCGACACGATCGCGCGGATCGCCGATTGGCGCGGCCACCGCGTCGTCGTGCTGGCGAGCGGCGATCCCATGTGCTACGGCGTCGGCGTGACCCTTGCCCGACATTTCGAGCGCGCCGAGATGACCGTCCTGCCGCAACCCGGCGCGTTCAGCCTTGCCGCCGCGCGGCTCGCCTGGCCGCTCGCCGAATGCGAGACGCTAACCCTGCACGGCCGCCCGTTGGCGCATCTGGCGTTGCACCTCGCGCCGGATCAGCGAATTCTGCTGCTCTCCGCGGATGGCGAAACGCCTTCTCGCATCGCGGCGCTGCTGCGCGACACTGGCTGGGGCCCGAGCGAGGTCACCGTGCTTGAGCATCTGGGCGGCGCCCGCGAAAACATCGTCTCGGCGACTGCCGAATCATGGGACGAGCGGCACTGCGCCGATCTCAATACGGTGGCGCTCGTTTGTCGTGGGGGCCCCCGGGCGCGCCCGCTGTCGCGCGCCGGCGGCTTGCCTGACGAGGTGTTCATCAACGATGGTCAGCTGACCAAGCGCGAGATCCGCGCGGCGACGATTGCGGCGCTGGCGCCGCTGCCGGGGCAGCTGCTCTGGGATGTCGGGGCCGGCTGCGGCGCCATCGCCATCGAGTGGCTGCGCGCGGCGCCGCGCAGCCGGGCCATCGCCATCGAGCGTGCAAGCGAGCGTTGCGCCTTCATCGCGAACAATGCGATCGCCCTCGGCGTGCCCGATCTGCGCGTCGTGACCGGAGAAGCACCGGAGGCTCTTGCCGATCTGCCGCGCCCGGACGCGGTCTTCCTCGGCGGCGGACTCGGCGCCACGGATCTGCTCGAGACGCTGTGGGATGCGCTGGCGCCGGGCGGCCATCTGGTCGCCAATGCGGTGACGGTCGGTGGCGAAGCGCATCTCCTCGGTTGGCAGGCGCGTCACGGCGGTACGCTGATCCGGCTGGCGATCTCACGCGCAGCGCCAATCGGCCCGCATCTCGGCTGGCGCCCGCTCATGCCGGTGACGCAGCTTACCGCCTTAAAGCCGGGCGACGCCCCATGAGCGTTGCCGCCGCCCCCGTGGCCGAGCTGCGCATCGCTGGTCTTACCGTCGGCTGGCGGCCTTGGCTGGTGCTGATTGTGCTTTGCCTCTGCCTTTTCCTGCCCGGCATCGCGGCGATGCCACCGCTTGACCGCGACGAGGCGCGCTTCATGCAGGCGACGCGGCAGATGGTCCAAAGCGGCGATCTCCTGCAGATCCGCTTCCAGGATGAGGCGCGCAACAAGAAGCCCGTGGGCATCTATTGGCTGCAAGCCGCATCGGTGGCGCTCTTCAGCACCGCGGCGTCGACCGCGGCGTGGCCCTATCGCCTGCCCTCGCTCCTCGGTGCTGTGCTCGCTGTGCTGTTCAGCTTCGGTTTCGGTGCGCGGCTCGTCGGCCGGCCGGCGGCGCTGATCGGTGCCGCGCTGCTCGCCAGCTCGCTGCTCCTCGTCGCCGAGGCGCATCTCGCCAAGACCGATGCGGTGCTGCTCGCAACCGTGGTGACAGCGCAGGGCGCGCTTGGTCTGCTCTATCGCGACGCGCGTGCCGGGATTGTCGGCCATCGCGGTCTCGCCGCCGTATTCTGGCTGACACAAGGCATCGGCATTCTGATCAAGGGACCGGTGACGCCGCTCGTCAGCCTCCTCACGATCGCCGTGTTGTGCGTCGCCGACAGGAGTTGGCGCTGGCTCGGTGCGCTGCGACCGCTCTGGGGCATTCCGCTCACCCTCGCGATTGCCGCACCTTGGTTCATCGCCGTCCAGTGGAGCACCGGCGGCGAATTCGCCAGCGAGGCGATCGGTCACGATCTTCTCGGCAAGCTCGTCGGCGCGCAGGAATCGCATGGCGCGCCACCCGGCACCTACCTGCTGCTCGCCCCGGCGACGCTGTGGCCGTTTTCCGTCCTGCTCGGCATCGCCGGGGTTGCCGGCTGGCGCGGCCGCGGTGACGTCGCGATCCGCTTTCTCCTCGCCTGGATCGTGCCGAGTTGGTTGCTTTTCGAGCTGGTACCGACGAAGCTGCCGCACTACCTGCTGCCGGTCTACCCCGCCATCGCGCTGCTTGCCGGCGCCGCGCTCGCCAGTGGTGGCGAGATCGCACGCCGCAAATGGCTCGACGGCATCGTCTTTGCCCTCTGGGCGGTCGTTGGTTTTGCGCTTGTCATCGCGCTGATCGGGCTGCCGATCGCCTGGGGCAACGGCGTCGCGCTGCTCAGCCTGGTGCCGGCGGCGGCGACGATCAGCTTTGGTCTGGTCATGCTGCGCCAGCTGTGGAACGGCTTTGCCGCAAGCATGGCGGCGGTCGTCCCGGCGCTGGCGATCCTCGTCTTCGCACCGAGCTATGCGGTTCTCCTGCCCGGCCTCGACACGCTTTGGTTGAGCCGGAGCGCTGCCGCCCTGATCGCCGAGCATGGCCCACCCGCCGGTGGGGTCGTCGATACCGTCGGCTACAATGAGCCCAGCCTGGTGTTTCTCCTCGGCGGCGCTACGCATACCGTCACCGCCGAGCAGGCGGCGGCCGACATCGCCGTGCGGCAGGACGCGCTGGCCCTCGTGCTCGACCGCGACGATGCCGCGTTCCGTTCTGCTCTTGCGGCACGCGGGGCACCGGCTATTCGCCTTGGCGAGACGCACGGCATCAACTATTCCCGCAGCAGCGCGCATGTGACGCTCGGGCTTTACGGGGCGGCGCCGCGATGACGGCACGGCCGACCGGCACGGTTTACGGCCTGGGTGTCGGGCCGGGCGATCCCGAGCTCCTCACCTTGAAGGCGTTGCGCATCCTGCGCGCTGCCGCCATCGTCGCCTATCCGGCGCCGCTCGACGGCGACAGCTTCGCGCGCTCGATCGTGGCGCAATTCCTCACCGGCGGACAGCGCGAGATCGCCATCCGCGTGCCGATGGTGCCCGAACGGTTCCCGGCGCAGGACGTCTACGACCGGGCGGCGCGTGAAATTGGCGACCAAGCGGCGGCGGGCCTCGATGTCGCGATATTGTGCCAAGGCGATCCGTTCTTCTACGGCTCCTTCATGTATCTCTTCGCCCGCCTCGCCACGCGGTTTCCCGTCGAGATCGTTCCTGGCGTCTCTTCGCTCACCGCCTGCGCCGCCGCCGCCCGGCACCCGCTCGCCGCACGCGACGAGACCTTGACGGTGATCCCGGCGACGCTGGGCGAGGCCGAGCTCGAGCGCCGGCTCGCCGGCGTCGAGGCAGCAGCCATCATAAAGCTTGGCCGCCACTTCACCAAAGTGCGCGACGTATTGCTGCGGCTCGGTCTGGCGAAACGCGCGCATTACGTCGAGCGCGCCAGCCTGCCGAATGAGCATATTCTCCCGCTCGCCGAGATCGATGCCGCGGCAGTGCCGTATTTCGCCATGATCCTGCTGCGCGGTGCCGAGCACGAGGGCGGCCCATGAGCGACCTCCCGTCCGGCGCCGCGATCGTCGTGCTCGGGGCCGGCGCGGTCGGCTTGGCTCGGCGCCTGCGGGCGGTTCTGCCGGGTTCTTCGCTGCATGCGCCAGTGGGCAAAGGCATCGCGGCTGATCGGTTGTTCGACCGGCCGACCGACCACGTCGCGACGCTCTTCGGCGCCGCCACGCCGATCGTTGGCATATGCGCGGCGGGAATTCTCATCCGCGCCGTCGCGGGGTTGCTCGACGACAAACGCAGCGAGCCGCCGGTGATCGCCGTTGCCGAGGATGGCTCGGCCGTCGTTCCGCTGCTCGGAGGTCATCGCGGCGCCAATCGCCTCGCGCGAGCGATTGCCTCGGCGATCGGCGGTGCGGCCGCCATCACGACTGCCGGCGATCTCGTTCTCGGCTTCGCTCTCGACGAGCCGCCCGCGGGCTGGCACGTCGCCAATCCGGAACGCGCCAAGCCGATCGCCGCGGCGTTGCTGGCCGGTGTACCGGTCGCGCTCAGCATCGACGCCGGCACGGCCGATTGGCTGACATCGGGCGCCGTCCGCTTCGATGCGACGGCGGCGCTGCGCATCCGCGTTACCGATTGCATTGCGGCAGCTGCCGACGGCGATCTCATCCTGCACCCGCCGGTGCTCGCGCTCGGCGTCGGCTGCGAGCGTGGCTGCACTGCGGAGGAGCTCAGCGCGCTTGCCGACTCGACGCTCTTTGAGCATGGGCTTGCCGCTGCCGCGGTTGCGGTCGTCGTTTCGCTTGATCTCAAGGCGGACGAGCGGGCGGTGCACGCGCTGGCGGCACGACTCGGTGTTCCTGCGCGCTTCTTCACGGCCGAGGAATTGCGCGTCGAAACCCCGCGCCTAGCGATGCCCTCGGAAGCGGTCTTTTGCGAGACCGGCTGCTACGGCGTCGCGGAGGGCGCGGCCCTCGCTGCCGTCGGCCCGGACGGCGCGCTGATCGTTCCCAAGCGCAAGTCGCGCCGCGCGACCTGCGCCGTTGCGCGTGCCGCGACGCCGTTTCCAGCCGAACCGATCGGACGCCCGCAAGGGACCCTGGCGATCGTCGGCATCGGTCCCGGCGATCCCTCCTGGCGCACCCCTGCGGCGAGTGCAGCGCTCGATTCGGCGACCGACATCGTCGGCTATACGCTCTACCTCGATCTCCTCGGCCCGACGATTGCCGGCAAGGCGCGGCATGCGACCGGGCTCGGTTCCGAGACGGAGCGGGCGCGCCGCGCGCTCGATCTTGCTTCATCCGGGCGCTCGGTGGCGCTCGTCTCCTCCGGCGATGCCGGGATCTACGGCCTCGCCAGCCTCGTCTTCGAGCTGATCGATCGCGAGGACAGGCCGGCCTGGCGGCGGGTAGCGCTGAACGTGATACCGGGCGTCTCGGCGCTGCAGGCTGCGGCGGCGCGTGCCGGTGCCCCGCTCGGGCACGATTTCTGCGCGATCTCGCTTTCCGATCTGTTGACGCCGTGGCCGACGATCGAACGTCGCCTGACGGCGGCGGCCGCAGGCGATTTCGTTGTCGCGCTCTACAACCCGCGCTCGGCGCGGCGCGCGACCCAGCTGGCGACGGCGCGTAGCATTCTGCTTGCGCATCGTGCTGCCGACACGCCTGTCGCCGTCGCCCGCAATCTCGGGCGCGCCGATGAGAGCCTGACGCTGACGACCCTCGCCGAGCTCGATCCCGAGATCGTCGACATGCTGACGCTGGTGCTTGTCGGCAACAGCGAGACACGCCTCATCCCAGGTCGCGAGCCGCGCATCTATACGCCGCGCGGCTATGAAGCAAAGACGGCGAAGCCGGGCGGTACGGAGAGCTCCGCTTGACGGTTCACTTCATCGGCGCCGGGCCTGGCGCGGCCGATCTCATCACCGTGCGCGGCTTGCGCCTCATCGAGCGCTGCCCGGTCTGTCTCTATGCCGGCTCGCTGGTGCCGGCGGAAATCGTTGCCGCGGCGCCGCCGGGTGCGCGCGTCGTCGATACGGCACCGCTCCATCTCGACGAGATCATCGCCGAGATGGCGCGCGCCCATGGCGATGGTCTCGACGTCGCGCGCGTCCATTCCGGCGACACCTCGCTCTACGGCGCGGTGGCCGAGCAGATGCGGCGTCTCGATGAACTGGCGATCCCCTATGACGTCACACCGGGCGTTCCCGCCTTCGCCGCGACAGCTGCCGCGCTCGGCATCGAGTTGACGCTGCCCGGTGTCAGCCAGACCGTCGTGCTGACGCGAACGGCGGTGCGCGCTTCGGCGATGCCGGCGGCGGAGAATCTGAGCGCTCTCGCCGCATCGGGTGCGACGCTCGCGATCCATCTTTCCATCAACAATCTCGCGCGCGTCGTGCGCGATCTCGTCCCGCATTACGGAGCCGATTGTCCGGTTGTCGCGGCGTATCGCGTGAGCTGGCCGGACCAGCGCATCCTGCGCGGCACGCTGGCAACCATCCGTGCCGAGGTCAAGGCCGCGGCGATCACGCGCACAGCCCTCATCCTCGTCGGTCGCGTGCTCACGGCGGCGGCGTTTCCCGACAGCCGGCTCTACGCCGCCGATCACAGTCATGTGCTGCGGCCGCGCAGCAGCTGATCGGCTCACTTGGCGCCGGCCTTGCGCAGGATCTGGACGACGCCGTTCTGCCGATTGTCCTGCGCCCAGCTCAAAGCGTCGTGGCCGGTAAAGTCCTGCTTGTCGACGGCGGCGCCGCGCTCGAGCAACAGCCGCACCGCCTCGACTCTGCCGCGGCCGGCGGCGATCAGCAGCGGCGTCGCCCCTTGCTTGTTCAGCACGTCGGGCGGCGCCTTGGCATCGAGCATCATGCGCAGCACCTCGACATTGCCGCGCTCGGCCGCGTAGTGCAGGGCGGAATTTCCGCTCTTGTCGAGCAGGGTGGTCTTCGCGCCGGCATCGAGCATGAGCTTGGCGAGCGGCGCGTTGCCTGCGGTCGCCGCGAGAATCAGCACCGTGTGCCCCTCGCCATCGACGGTGTTCGGATTGATCCCCTTGGTCAGCAAGCCCTGCACCTTCTCCAGATCGTTGTTCAGCGCCATGATGATGATGTTGCTGTTGCGATCGGGCAGCAGGTTGATATCGGCGCGGCCGGCGGGAGCGGCGAGGAGAAGCAGGCACAGCGCGAACGGCAGGACGATGCGGATCGCATAGGTCATGACGAATGAGTGTCCCGTGCAGCGGCGACTGTCCGGACGAGAAAGGCTTCGAGCCAAGCGACCGCGGCGTCGATCGAGACGACCGCCTCGCCCGGTTCGACCGGTGGCCGGCGGACCATGATGACGGGCAAGCTGGCTTCGCGGGCGGCGATCAACTTCGCCTCCGTGGCGGCGCCGCCGCTCGCCTTGCAGACCAGCACGTCGATGGCATGGCGCTGCAGCACATGTTGCTCTTCGAGGAGACTGAACGGGCCGCGTCCGATGAGCACTTGGTGAAGTCGAAGGGGGAGCGGATGGGTTGGCGCATGAATCAACCTTACCAGAAAGCGCACCTCGGTGACATGCGTGAAGGCACTGAGCTCGCTGGCACCGACC
>DATAQP010000602.1:0-10328 GCA_036264595.1 Allostellaceae bacterium | reverse complement strand
CCAATCCCAGCGTGATGCTGGGTGCGGGGCTCGTTGCGCGCAACGCGCTGAAGCGCGGCCTCAAGGTAAAGCCCTGGGTCAAGACCTCGCTCGCGCCGGGCAGCCAGGTCGTCACCGACTATTACGCGAAGGCGGGGTTGCAGGGCGATCTCGATGCGCTCGGCTTCAACCTCGTCGGCTATGGCTGCACGACCTGCATCGGCAATTCCGGACCGCTCCCCGAGCATATCTCCGACGCCGTCGACGAGGGCAATCTGGTGGTCGCCGCCGTGCTCTCCGGCAACCGCAATTTCGAGGGCCGCATCAGCCCGCAGGTGCGCGCCAATTATCTCGCCTCGCCGCCGCTCGTCGTCGCCTATGCCATCGCCGGCTCGATGAATGTCGATCTCGCCACCGACAGTCTGGGCGACGACCCCGACGGCAAGCCGGTCTATCTCAGGGATATCTGGCCCTCGACCAAGGAGGTCCAGAAGACGCTCGCCAAGAGCCTGACGCCCGACATGTTCCGCAAGCGCTACGGCAACGTCTTCGAGGGGCCGGAGGAGTGGCGCAAGATTGAGACCGCCGCCGGCATGACCTTCAAATGGCAGGCCGCCTCGACTTATGTCCAGCACCCGCCCTTCTTCGAGAACATGCCGAAGGAGCCGGAGCCGGTGAAGGACATCCATCAGGCGCGGCTGCTCGCTATCCTCGGCGACAGCATCACCACCGACCATATCTCGCCGGCCGGCAGCATCAAGAAGGACGGGCCGGCGGGCAACTACCTGATGGAGTTCCAGGTCCGCCCCAGCGACTTCAACTCCTACGGGGCGCGGCGCGGCAATCATCAGGTGATGATGCGCGGCACCTTCGCCAATGTCCGCATCCGCAACGAGATGGTATCAGGCATCGAGGGCGGCATGACCAAGCACCTGCCCGACGGCAAGGTGATGTCAATCTACGACGCAGCGATGGCGTACCAGAAGGAGGGCGTGCCGCTGGTCATCGTCGCCGGCAAGGAATACGGCACCGGCTCGTCGCGCGACTGGGCGGCCAAGGGTACGCGGCTACTCGGCGTCAAGGCGGTGATCGTCGAGAGCTTCGAGCGCATCCATCGCTCGAACCTCGTCGGCATGGGCGTGCTGCCGCTGCAATTCACGTCAGGGGCGACCCGGCAGAGCCTCAAATTCACCGGCACGGAGCGTCTCGACATTCTCGGCGCCGAAACAGGCATCAAACCTCGCATGGAGCTCGCCTGCGTCATCCACCGCGAAGACGGCAGCAAGGAGACCGTCCAGCTGCTCTGCCGAATCGACACGCTCGACGAGGTCGAATATTTCCGCCACGGCGGCATCCTGCAATACGTGCTGCGCAACATGATGAAGGCGGGATAGGCGCCAGCCTCGCCTTGCTGGGTCGGCTTGCGCTAGTCTGGAGGAGGTGGCGCCGCCCGTCACGGGGCGGCGCGCGCCGGGGCGACGCGCACGCGGGGGGACGGGGGCGGCGCTCCAGGCGTTGACCTCGCAGGACTCCGGCTCCCCCGTCATATGGTAGGAATGCGCCCGTGCAACATAGTACGGCCTCGCCGGAAACTGCGCCTGCCGTTCTGAATGGCGGCGATCACGGCGGGTTCCTGCGCCGCTTCCTCCACCTTGCCGGGCCCTTTTTCGTTTCCGACGAGAAGTGGATGGCACGCGGCCTCGCCGTCGGCGTCATCGGCCTCTCGCTGCTGCAAATCGCCGTGCAGATCCGGCTCAATCTGTGGAACAAGAGCTTCTTCGACGCGCTCGAGGCGAAGGATTGGAGCGCCTTCATCGCCACGATGTGGCTCTTCGCCCTGCTCGCCAGCGCCAGCATGGGCATCGCCGTCTACCAGGTCTATCTCAAGCAGCTCCTGCAGCTGCGCTGGCGGCGCTGGCTGACCTCCCGGCTGGTCGATGGCTGGCTCGCCAACGGCCATCACTACCAGCTCAATTTCATCGGCGCAGGGGTCGAAAATCCGGATCAGCGGATTGCCGAGAACGCCCATTTCGCCACCGACATGGCGATCGAGTTCACCCTCGGCATCCTCAACGCGGTGCTCACCCTGGTGTCCTTCCTGGGCATCCTGTGGACGCTCTCGGGCATCCTGCACTTCACCATCGCCGGCACGCCGATCGAGGTCCCCGGCTTCATGGTCGGCGCGGCGCTGCTTTATGCCTCCATCGGCACCAGCGTAACCTATTTCGTCGGCCGGCCGATGATCATGGCGAACATCCTGCAGAACAAGGCCGAGGCCGATTACCGCTTCGCCCTGATGCGGCTGCGCGAGAACAGCGAGGGCATCGCGCTGATCCGCGGCGAGGCGGATGAGAGCGCCGGGCTGACGACTTTCTTCGGCCATGTCTACGGCGCGACCAAGCACCTCATGCGCACGCAGCGCCGCCTGATGTGGCTGACCAGCGCCTATGGCATGGTCGGCATGGTCTACCCGACATTGGTCGCGAGCCCGCTCTATTTCGCCGGCACGATGACGCTCGGCGGGCTGATGCAGACCGGCGCCGCCTTCGGCCAGGTGCAGTCCGGCCTCAACTGGTTCGTCGACAATTTCCCGCGCCTTGCCGAATGGCGCTCGCACATCACGCGGGTGCTCGAGTTCGAGCAGGCGTTGCACACGACAGGCGAGGCGTCGCTCGAGAGCGGCGAGACGACCAACATCGCCGTCATCGAGGCTGAGCCCGGCTCCGAGGACGCGGAATTCCTCAGCTTCGACGATCTGCAGATCGCCCATGCCGATGGCAGCATCGTCATCGGCGAGACCACCACGCTGATCCGCAAGGGCGAGAAGATCTTGATCACCGGCCAATCGGGCAGCGGCAAGAGCACGCTCTTCCGCGCCATCGCCGGGCTATGGCCGTGGGGGACCGGGACCATCCAGGTGCCGCCGCGCGGCGATATCATGTTCATGCCGCAGCGCCCCTATTTGCCGCTCGGCACGCTGCGCGCCGGGCTTGCCTATCCGGCGGCGCCGGAGCATTTTCCCAAGAGGGATCTCAAGGTGGCGCTCAAGCGCTGCGGCCTCGAGCATCTCGTCGAGCGGCTCGACGAGCAGGAGCGCTGGGATCGCGTGCTGAGCGGCGGCGAGCTGCAGCGCGTCGCCTTCGCCCGGCTGCTGCTGCACAAGCCGGGCTGGGTGTTCATGGACGAGGCGACGGCGGCGCTCGACGATGCCAGCCAGACCTCCATGATGTCGATGTTCAGCAACGAGCTCGCCGGCTCGACGCTGATCTCGATCGCTCATCGCGAGGGGCTCGACGCCTTTCACGACCGCACGCTCGATCTCATCAAGTCGACGACGGGCGCCCGCTTCGTCGCCAAGAGCCGGCGGCCGCACCGGCCGAAGAAGCCAAGCCTGCACAAGCGCCTGCTGCGCAAGCTGGTGCCGAAGCCGGGCTGAGCCCGGCCGCGCCAGCCGTCACGCTCTACATCGCCGACAGCACGCCCATATCCTCGCCGAGCCAGCTGCGGTGCAGGCGCTGCAGCTCGCCATTGGCGCGGATCAGGAAGACATAGGTATTGAGCCAGTGCAGCAGCGCGAAATCGCCCTGCCGCATCGCCATATGCGCCGGCGAGTCGCGCAGCTTGAACTTGAGCTCGATGTTCTTCTCGGGATGCTGCTTGATGACGGATTGGGCGATGGTGTTGAGCGTCGCCCAGAGATCGGTCTGGCCCGAGAGGAACGCGGTGTTCGACGTCGTGTCGTCCTCGAAGCGCACGATGTTCGCCTTGGGCGCCATCGCGCTCAGCGTCATCTCCTGCGTCGTGCCCTTGGTCGCCGCCGTCTTCAGCGCGCCGAGCGTGTCGGGCCCGGTGACCGCCTTGTCCTTCGGCCCGTAGACGCCGAGATAGAGCGCGGCGTAGGGGCTGGTGAACATCACCTGGACGGCGCGCTCCGGCGTCGCGCCCATGCCCGAGATCACCAGGTCGATCTTGTTGGTGAGGAGATAGGGGATGCGGTTGGCGCCGATGATCTGCTCGACCTCGACCTTGACGCCGAGCGCCTTGCCGATCATCTGGCCGAGCTCGATGTCGAAGCCGGTCGGCTTGCCTGATGCGTCGAGATAGCCGAAAGGCGGGTTGTCCATCTGCGTGCCGATGCGGATCACCCCCTTGTCGAGGATCTCCTTGAGATCGGCATGCGCCGGCGCGGCGGCGCCGGCGAGCATGATGACGAGCGCGGCGATGGCGGCATAGAACTTCATGATTACCCTCCCCGGTGATGTTGCGATCACGCTAACAGCATGTTCGCCGCAGCGGCAAGCTGACGTTCTTATTTGTAGGGGCGGGGCTCTGCCTCGCCCGCGGGCCGGGCAGAACCCGGCCCCTACAATTATCTGTTCAGCGACTTCACCGTTTCCCCGCCCGCGCCCGCTCGAGGCTGCGGCTCCAGCGCGTCAGCGGGAAGCACAGGCAGAAGTAGAGCACCGCCGTCACGCCATAGACGATGAAGGGCGCGAAGGTCGCGCCGTTGACGAGCTGGGCGCGGCGGCTGAGCTCGACGAGGCCGATGATCGAGGCGAGCGAGGTGTTCTTGATCAGCTGGACGAGAAAGCCGACGGTCGGGGGGATGGCGATGGTCAGCGCCTGCGGCAGGATGACGAGGCGGAGCTGGGCGAGGCGCGGGAGGCCGAGCGCGGCCGCGGCCTCCCACTGTCCCCTGGGGATGGCTTCGACGGCGCCGCGCCAGATCTCGGCGAGGAAGGCGCTGGCATAGACCGAGAGCGCCACCGTCGCGGCGACCCAGCGCGACACGTCGAAACCGACCAGCGGCAGGCCGAAGAAGATGAGGAAGAGCGTGCCGAGCAGCGGCGTGCCCTGCACCGCCTGGATCCAGCCGATGGCGAGGAAGCGCGGCACCCGAAGTGGCGCGATGCGCAGCACGAGCAGGGCGAGGCCGAGAATGCCGCCGCCGGCGAAGGCGAGGGCGGTGAGCGCCAGGGTCCAGCGCAGCCCGTCGGCGAGCAGGAGGAATTCGTTAACGCCGAAGCTGCGGAACATCACGGCGGCACGACAATGTCGGCGGATGCGGCGCGCGGCAGCTCGGTCACGGCGACGCGCTCGGCGAAGACGCGTTCAGTGAAGACGAGGCGGTAGATGATCGCGAAGACGATGCGGAAGGCGATGGCGGCGGCGAGATAGAAACCGCAGGTCACGGCATAGACCTCGAAGCTGCGATAGGTCGTCGTGTCGATCAGGCTCGCCATGTGGAAGAGTTCGGTGACGCCGATCTGGCTGAGGATGCTGGTCGCCAGCATGAGCAGGGTGAACTGGCTGGCGAGCGCCGGAAAGACGATCTTGAGCGCCGGCTTCAGGACGATGAGGCGCATGATCTGCCAGCGCGTCAGGCCGAGCGCCGCGCCGGCGTCGCGCTGGCCCGGCGGCACCGCCTCGATGCCGGCGCGCACGATCTCGGTCGAATAGGCGCCGAGATTGACGACCAGCGTGAACAGAGCCGCGGTCAGCGCCTCGAGCCTGAGCCCGAGCGCCGGCAGGCCGAAATAGATGAAGAAAAGCTGCGCCAGCAGCGGCGTATTGCGGATCGCCTCGACATAGGCGAGGACGACGCCGCGCAGCAGGCGCGAGCGCGATCCCGATGCCAGCGCGCCGCCGAGGCCGACGAGAAAGCCGAGTACGATCGCCGCGGCGCTCAGCCACAGCGTCGTCGCCAGCCCGTCGAGAAGCTGGTCGATTCGCGCGATGACGGGGGTGAAGCGGAAGGTATAGTTCATCACCTGCAACGATCCGATGGATTGGCCCGCCCATGCAAGCGTCCCCACAGTCGACGAGCCGGCGCTCGACTAGACAACTCGACTTCTCCGCCCATACAGCGCCGCAGCTCAACGCGCTGGCGGCGCGCGACGCCATCGTCATCGTGCCGGTCGGCTCGACCGAGCAGCACGGGCCGCATCTCCCGGTCATGGTCGATTACCGCCTCGCCACCGAGGTGGCGCGGCGCGGCGCCGAGAAGCTCGACCGCGCCGGTCATCCGGTGTTGGTGACGCCGACAGTGTGGACCGGCTTCGCCGAGCATCACATGGAGCTCGGCGGCACCATCACCCTCGATTATGCCGCGTTCTACGGCCTCATCCGTGGCATCGTCCGCTCGCTGGCGCGCGACGGCTTCCGCCGCATCTGCATCGTCAACGGCCATGGCGGCAACATCGCGCCGCTCGTCGTCGCGGTCAGCGAGCTCACCGTCGAGCTCCGGATTCCGCTGGTCTATTTCTCCTATTGGGAGCTTGCCGAGGCGGCCACCAAGGCGACGCTCGAATATCAGGAGAAGATCCTGCATGCCTGCGAGGGCGAGACCTCGATGATGATGGCGGTCGAGCCGGATCTGATCGATCGCACGCGTCTGCACGAGGCCAAGGGTCCGGATCAGGACCGCCCGGAGATCGAGGCGCTGGTCGGCAAGAACGTCTTCCGCTGGCAGACGCTCAACGCGCGCAGCCGGCGCGGCGTCATCGGCAACGGCGCCGCCGGCACGCAAGAGAAGGGCGAGCGCCTGCTCGCGGCGATGAGCGATCGCATCGCCGCGGTCCTCGGAACGGCCGAGCTGTGGAGCGCCAAGGCGTCGGAGCGCTGGTGAACGCCGCGGTCGGCTGGAGTCGCTACTTGGCTGGAGTCACTACCACGTGATGAGGCGTGACTGGCGCCTTTGCCTATCCGCTTGTACGATGACTTTCGTTCCTAGGATCGAAGGCCCAGCCCGAAATGACCCGGAAACATGGCCGCCCCGGCCGTCTTTCACTCGCGGCAGTCGTCGCCATCGCCGTCGTCGCGTGTCTTGCTGCGCCGCACACTGCCCGCGCCGGCTCGCCGGTCGTCGTCGAGCTCTTCACCTCGCAGGGCTGCTCGTCCTGTCCGCCGGCCGACGAGTATCTCGGCGAGTTGACGGCGCGCGGCGATATCATCCCGCTCGCCTATCATGTCGATTATTGGAACTATATCGGCTGGAGCGATCCCTTCGCTTCCAAGCAGATGACGCATCGCCAGAAGGCCTATTCGCGCGCCCTCGGCCAGCGCTACGTCTACACGCCCGAGATGGTGGTTAACGGCACGACGCAAGAGGTCGGCTCCAATCGCCACGGTGTCGAGAGCCTCATCGAGGGGGCGCGCAAGGCGCCCCAGACCGGCCCGGCGATCAGCCTGACGCGCGAGGAGGACGGCCGCATCCGCCTGCGCATCGGCGCCGGCGTGCACGAGATGGCGACGATCTGGTTAGTCAAGTTCGATCGCGAGCACACCACGGCGGTTGCCGTCGGCGAGAATGAGGGCCGCACCCTGACCGACTACAACGCGGTGCGTACGCTGCACCAGCTCGGCAGCTGGACGGGCGATGCGGTCGACATGGTCTACGACGTCAACGAATCCGACGAGCCCGGCAATGGCGGCTGCGCCATCCTCGTCCAGCGCGACGGCACCGGCCCGATCATCGCCGCCGCCATGCTCAAATTCGCCCCGGGAAGCTGATATGCTATTTGTAGGGGCGGGGCTCTGCCCCGCCCGGGCCGGGTAGAACCCGGCCCCTACAGATATTCTCGCCCTATCTTACGCCGCGACCGCCAGCCCCTTCTCCAGCAGGGTCGACAGGCGGCGGGCGAAGGCGCTCGGGTCGGGCAGCGGCTCGCCCTCGAGGATGCGCGCCTGGTCGAGCAGCAGCCAGGCGAACTCGCCGAGCTGATCGGAGGCGCCTTCCTGGCCGACGCGCAGCGCGAGGCGCTCGACCAGTGCGCTCTTCGGATTGATCTCGAGAATGCGCTTGGCCTCGGCGTCGAGCTGGCGGTGCTGCTTCAGCAGCCGCTCGAGATGCATGTCCATGTCGCCCTCGTCGGCGACCAGGCAGACGGCGCTGTCGGTCAGCCGGTCGGAGATTCGGACATCCTTGACCGCGTCGCCGAGCGCCAGCTTGAAGATGGCGATGAGGGCGCCGATATTGCCCGCCGCCTTGGTGTCGTCCGCCTTGTCCGCCGCCTTGGCCTCGCCGTCTTGCGCGGCGATCTTCGAGAGATCGGCGCCGCCGCGGGTGATCGATTTGAGCGCATGCTCGACGTCCTTGGCGCCGTCCTTGGCCCCATCCTTACTTGGCACCTTGTACTTGCCGAGCGCCGGCATCCAGAACTCGTCGACCGGGTCGGTGAGGAGGAGCACCTCGACGCCGCGCGCGCGAAAGCCCTCGAGCTGCGGGCTCTTCTTGAGCAGCTCGAGCTTATCGCCGGTGAGGTAGTAGATCGTGTCCTGGCCCGGCTTCATGCGGCCGACATAGTCTTCGAACGAGACGAGGGCATCGCCAGCGGTCGAGCGGAACCGGATGAGCGGCAGCAGCGCCTCCTGCTGTTCGCGATCCTCGTAGAGACCTTCCTTGAGCACGGCGCCGAAATTGTCCCAGAACTTGGCGTATTCCTCGGGCGCGTCGCTCGCCTTCTTGGCGAGCTCCGAGATCACCCGCTTGGTCAGCTGGCCCTTGATGCGCGACAGGATCGGATTGTTCTGCAGCATCTCGCGGCTGACATTGAGCGGCAGATCCTCGCTGTCGACGATGCCGCGCAGGAAGCGCAGATAGGGCGGCAGCAGGTTCTGGCAATCGTCGGTGATGAAGACGCGGCGGACATAGAGCTTGACGTGGTTCTTGCGCTGCGGATCGAAGAGGTCGAAGGGCTTCGAGGACGGCACGAAGAGCAGGTTGGTGTACTCGATCTTGCCTTCGGCGCGCGCATGGATGGTGAGCCACGGCTCGTCGAAGCTGTGCGCAACGTGGTGATAGAACTCCTTGTACTGCTCCGGCGTGATCTCGGACTTGCTGCGCGTCCACAGCGCCGAGGCGGCGTTGAGGGTCGCCTCCCCGCCACCATCCTTGGGGTCGCCGTCCTTCAAGACGATGGGCAGGGCGATGTGGTCGGAATAGGTCTTGACGATATGGCGCAGGCGATGCGGCTCGAGGAACTCGTCCTCGCCCTTGCGCAGATGCAGGATGATCGTCGTGCCGCGCGCCGCCTTCTCGGCGGGCTCGACGGTGAACTCGCCCTTGCCGTCCGAGCGCCAGCGCCAGGAAGCGCTGTCGCCGGCCTTGCGGGCGATCACCTCGACCTCATCGGCGACCATGAACGCGGAATAGAAGCCGACGCCGAACTGGCCGATCAGCGAGACGTCCTTACCCTTCTCCTTGCCGTCCTTGTCGCTCGCCAGCTTCTCCATGAAGGCGGCGGTGCCCGAGCGCGCGATGGTGCCGAGATTCTCGATCAGCTCGTCATGGTTCATGCCGATGCCGTTATCGTCGACGGTTAGCGTGCGCGCGCTCTTGTCGGGCGTCAGGACGACGCGGAAATTGGTGTCCTCACCAGCAAGCTCGGGCTGCGTCAGCGCGGCATAGCGCAGCCGGTCGCAGGCATCCGAGGCGTTGGAGATCAGCTCGCGCAGGAAGATCTCCTTCTCGCTGTAGAGCGAGTGCGCGACGATATCGAGCAGGCGGCTGACCTCCGCCTGAAAGCTTCTTTTCTCTGCCGACATGACCCTGTGGTTCCCCATGACCTAAAGCTTGCGCAGATATGTGCAAGAAAGGGGTGCGGCGCAAGGGTCTTGGCCGCGTAAAACGCGCAGCGCGGCGCCCGGCCGGGGCAATCAGGGGAAGGAGACAGACGCCGTGCGCCTAATGCGATTGCGCTGCGGCTGAGGGGAAGGCGACGAGCCGGCTGGCGGCGTGAGCGGTTTGAATGGCCAACTGCGCCGAAAGCTGGCCAAGCCGTTGGTCGAGAACGTATGCTTCCTGGCGCAGCTCGACGATGCCGTTCATGGCCTCGCGGGTCGTCGGCTGTCCGAGCAAGCCAACAGCGACCAGCAGCGCGGCCATCAGCCAGGCGGCGACGGCATGGCGGGCGGGAGCGGCGGCGCGTTCGAGGGTGCGTTCGCTGTGCCAGGCGTCGAGATCGCGTGGATCCATGAGCCCTCCAAATTCTATCCTTTAGAAGGGATGGTGCGCTGCAGCACGAGGTGAAATTGCGTTTTCGGCAACCGAGCCATGCGGGAAGGAATTTGCTGCGGCAACGTGCCTCGGAGGCGCGAGCCCGACATCGCCCCCCCCCCCCCGACATCGCCCCCTATGACACGTGGCCGTGATGGCCGGCCATGATTCTTGCCGAAACGCGCGGGGTGCGGCAGCCACGCGCCGCGTGTGAGCCATCTCACAGCAGGAAACAAAAAGTTGCGGCGCGGGCTGTCCGGCCCGCGCCGCGTGTCGTCTCTATCGGCGTATCGCCGCTCGGCTCAGCTGGCGCGCTTGACGTTCTGCGGGAATATGTAACGCCGCGCTTCCT